>NZ_JBFTQB010000579.1:0-4201 GCF_056398785.1 Paenibacillus sp. 01T422
CGCAACAACAAGTCATCATGTTAGGCTCCTAATACGAAAAAGACGCCCCTTCCCGCGTAATCGCGGTTTGAGCGTCTTTTCCTTTTAACTTTTCTATTAATGTGCCACTTGGTTGTAGGTCATGATCCAAATGGAACCGCCAACGATGGTCACGAGGATAATGAGACCAAAAATCAGCGTCATAATGTTCCAACGCGCATTCTCGCCTTCCTTCACGTGCATGAAGAAGAACAATTGCACTGCAAACTGCAGAATAGCCATGATGAGAATCAAAACCAATGTTCCTGTCTTACTCATCATGTGGTTCATAACGACAACCAGCGGGATGATCGTTAGGATGATGGAGAGCGCGAAGCCGATGATATAAGATTTTAACGACCCATGTGCATGGTTATCATGAGTACCTGTTTGATGTTGACTCATCTTACATCACCCCCATCAAATAAACGATTGTAAAGACAAAGATCCAAACGACGTCAAGGAAATGCCAGTAAAGAGAAATAATTTCTACTTTGCGTTTTGTCACAGCCGTGATTCCCCTGCGTTTAAGCTGCAGGATTAATCCGATCATCCAGATCAACCCCACTGAAACGTGAAGCCCGTGTGTCCCAACTAGTGCAAAGAAGGCAGACAAGAAAGCACTTGTACTAATGGATGCACCCTCGTGATTAACCATGCTAACGAATTCCGTTACCTCAAGCCCAACGAAGGAAGCCCCTAGAAGCACTGTAACGATAAGCCAGCCGATCAATTGCTTCATGTTCCCTTTGTTCATGCCTAGCACTGCTAGACCGCTCGTGAATGAGCTGGTAAGCAGAATGAATGTCTCGGCGATGATCCCCGGCATTTTGAAAAGCTCTTCCGGTGTAGGTCCCCCATTCGTATTCTGATGAAGAACCATGTATGTGGCGAATAATGATCCGAACAAAATGACATCCGTGATTAGAAAAATCCAGAATCCGAAGGTCTTGAGCGATTCGTGATCATGTTCATGGTCGTGTGCGTGTGCGTGGTGCCCACCATTCGCGGTTACATGTGCCATTATACTTTCGCTCCTTTCAATGCGGCTTCTGTCCGTTTAATCTCATCAACCGGAATATAGTAGTCTGTGTCATAAGTAAACGAACGAGCTATCATACAAATTCCGACACCAATTAGTGCTGGAATCGTGAGCCACATCCAATCCCAGACGAAGCCGAATCCTGCGAAAAACCAAAACGCTGACTTCAGGAAAGGAATGGCCGAATTTTTTGGCATATGAATCGGTTCATAGACGACTGGTGCCGTTGCTGCCGGTTTAGCATTGTTATCTTGCTTAAGCTTCTGCTTCGTCTCCCACCATGCATCGATCGTTGACACTTCTGGAAGGACAGCAAAGTTGTAAATTGGTGCCGGTGAAGGAATAGACCACTCAAGCGTACGGCCATCCCACGGATCTCCGGTCACATCCGGCTCTCTGAACTTAATGGAGTGCGCAATTTGCCATACTTGGAATAGGAAGCCGATCCCCATCAAGAAACCACCGATCGTGGAAACCATGTTAAGCGGTCCCCAACCCATATCGAAATCGTACGTATACGTACGGCGCGTCATACCGTCTAAGCCTAAGAAATATTGCGGCATGAAACAAACATAGAAACCAATGTTCCACAGCCAGAAAGCCCATTTGCCTAAGTGCTCATTAAGCTTGAAGCCGAACATTTTCGGCCACCAGTAGTACAGACCTGCGAAGTATCCGAAAGCCACACCGCCGATTAAAACTTGGTGGAAATGCGCGATCAGGAAGTAGCTGTTATGGAACTGGAAGTCAGCAGGCGCCACAGAAAGCAAGACCCCTGTCATTCCTCCTACGACGAAACATGGGATGAACGCAATCGTCCACATCATAGGTGTCGAGAAACGAATTTTCCCTCTGAACATGGTGAATAACCAGTTAAATACTTTGACCCCGGTAGGAATCGCAATCAACATCGTCGTGAGTGCGAAGAAGGCATTCACATCCGCGCCTGAACCCATCGTGAAGAAGTGATGCGCCCATGTGAAGAAGGACAACAAACTAATGATGAACATGGCGAAAACCATGGATTTGTAACCAAACAATTTCTTCTTGGAGAACGTGGCAACAATTTCAGAGAAAATCCCGAATGCTGGAAGGACGACAATGTAAACCTCAGGATGTCCCCACATCCATATCAAGTTGATATACATCATCGGATTTCCGCCGCCATCCAAGGTGAAGAAATGCGCACCTAAGAAACGATCCAGGAATAACAGTGCTAGAGTAACCGTTAGAATTGGGAATGCAAAGATAATCGTGACGCAGCTGGAAAATACAGACCAAGTAAACATCGGCATTTTCATTAAAGTCATGCCAGGCGCACGCATTTTGATAATCGTTACGATAAAGTTAATCCCTGTCGCCAAACTACCGATACCTGAGATTTGAATCCCCCAAATATAGAAGTTCTGTCCGACGCCGGGACTATGGGAAAGCTCCGAAAGCGGCGGATAGCTAAGCCATCCAGCATCCGGTGATCCACCGATGACGAACGACACGTTGAACAGCATCGCTCCCCAGAAGAACAACCAGAAGCTGAGTGAGTTCAAAAATGGATATGCGACGTCCCTCGCTCCAATTTGCAAAGGAACAACGATATTGAATAAACCGAACATGAGCGGCATCGCCATGAACAAAATCATGATAACGCCATGCGTTGTGAAAATTGCGTTATAGTGATCGGCTTGTAAAAACTCCGTATTTGGCATTGCGAGCTGTACGCGCATCAGCAGTGCATCAACGCCGCCGCGGAAAAGCATCAGGATGGAACAAATGATGTACATAATCCCAATCCGTTTATGGTCAACACTTGTTAACCACTCCCGCCAGAGCCAGCCCCATTTCCTGAAATAACTCAGTACGAAAACCATAGCAACCATCGAGAGCCCGATACTTACCTGAGCGCCCAAAATAAGCGGGTCGCCCGTTACGAAAAACTCCGATGCGAACTCTTTAATACGATCCAACATGAGCATGACTTCCTTTCGTGAAAACTTCGTACTATCATTTTGACATATTCATTTGACTATGATCCATTTGCTTATGGTCTTTTGCATCACTTTTCTCTGTCGATGAAGATTTCATCGCATCATGATTCATTTCAGAAGTTCCATGACCACTGTGAGCAGATTGACCGTTCATATATTTCGTTACAACCTTTTGGAAAAGCCCATCTGGAATAGAGGAGAAATACTGAACGCCTTTCAATTGACCAGGCTTCGCCAGTTCTTCATAACTTTCCATGGTAAGTTTGGTTGGCGATTGTTTTGTTTTTGCTACAAAGGCATCGAAATCCGCTTGGGAAGTCGCATTGACGTCGAATGTCATATCTGCGAAATGGGATCCGCTGAAGTTAGCTCCCGTTCCGAAATAATGTCCAATCTCATCGGCCTGCAGATACAAAGTCATTGCCATGCCAGACATCGTATAAATCTGACCGCCTAACTGCGGAACCCAGAATGAGTTCATCGGCGCGTCGGAGGTAAGTTCAAACTTGATTGGTGTATCCTCTGGAATTTGAACATAGTTAAGTGTTCCTATGCCTAACTCCGGATAAGTGAACAGCCATTTCCAATCCAGTGAAGTCACTTGGATCGTGACGGGAGCTTTCTCCGACTTAATTGGTTTAGACGGCTCCAAAGCATACGTATATTTAACCGTGATCACAGCGAGTGCCGCAATCATGATAATCGGTATTGACCACCATACAGCTTCTAGTGTTGTGTTGTGTGCCCAGTTCGGTTTATAAGAAGCTTTACTTCCTTCTCGATCCCGATACCGCCATACAATCCATGCCGTTAGTGCCAAAACCGGAACAAGAATTACCAAACACATTACCGTGGAGATGTACATCAAATCTTTTTGCGTTTCAGCAATTGGCCCTTTCGGATTCAATACCATTGCTTGATCGCTGCAACCTGCCAATAACACGACGATGGCTATCATCATCAAAGGCAGTAGTACTTGTACGAGTTTTCTCTTCTTCATCCAACTAACCTCCTAATCCACAATCTACAAAGTGCTGTTTCTCAGTATTTATTAACATGCGCTTTTTTATCTAATACTAAGATAACAAATTGCATTTAAAAGTACACGGGCACTAGCAGGACTTAACAAATACGTCAAAGGATCGACGTTTTACTG
>NZ_JBFTQB010000580.1:0-6852 GCF_056398785.1 Paenibacillus sp. 01T422
ACATCAAGGTGCAAATCGGTAGTCCATAGACGACATGAACAAGAATTAATCCAGGAATCGTGTTGTAAAGCTTAATGGATTGCAAGAACTGAATTAATGGGATAAGAATACTTTGGTAAGGGATGAACATCCCGAATAACATTAATGAGAATAAAAAATTTGATCCTCTGAACTTCCATTTTGATAAAATGTAGCCGTTCAAAGACCCTAGCAAGGAAGATAACAACGTAGCCGGGATAGCCAGCAAAAAGCTGTTCGTCAAATTGGGGATCAGCTTCTTAAACGCTTCCTGATAACCTATTAAGTTAAAATACTCAGGCAGCGCCCACATTTTATCGAGTGTGATTTCATTCAGTCCCTTGACGCTCGTAATCAGCATGACATAAACCGGAATTAGATACATAATCGCCAAAACGATTAGTGCCACATACAACAGCGTACGATTCACACGCTCCAGCGACATATTAATCCTCCCCCTTGCGCAAGTTGGAAATTAAGTAAGGAATGATCAGCAAGGAAACAAGCAGCAGCATAATCATCGCGATTCCTGCACCTTGGGCATAGTGATTTCCTCGGAATGTCGTTTCGAACATGTACACGCCCGGCACATCCGTGACAAACATTGCACCAGGTCCTGTCATTGCATAGACCAAGTCGAAAATCTTTAAAGATATGTGCGCCAGAATAATGATCAAACTCATCGTAATCGGCTTCAACTGCGGCAAGATTACTTTCCGAAGCACCTGCCATTCCGTTGCGCCATCCACGCGTGCGGCTTCCCGCAGTTCTTCGGATATATTTCTTAACCCGGCCAAATACATGGCCATTGCAAATCCCGACGTTTGCCAGATGGCCGCAATAACAACAGCAATAATGGCTACTGGTAGGCCGAAACTGATCTGACCCATTGGAATCTTGGGAATAATTTCTGTGCTTACAAACCAGCTAGGCACATTCGTAACACCAAGCGACTTCAGTAGTAAGTTCACCCCTGTCGTGGGGTTCAAGATCCATTGCCACACAACGCCGGTTACGACAAAAGAAAGCGCCATTGGAAAGACGAATATATTTCGAAAAAAAGCTTCCCCTCGAATCTTCCGATCAACCATAACCGCCAAAAACAAGCCAACAAACATCCCGCCTGCGATGAATAGAGCTGTAAACATCACCGTATTTCGTAAATCCGATTGAAACCGGAAATCATTAAATAGAAAAGCATAATTGCTGAATCCAGCGAAAGTAAGGTTCTTAACGAGCGTGTTCCACTCGGATAGCGATACGTAACCAGTCCAGGCTATAAAACCATACACGAATATGGCGATTGCCACCAAAGACGGCAGAAGCATTGCGACAGGCACAAGCTTCTCCGACTTCCAACGAAAAGCGTTCATCGATTCACACTCCAGAAAAACAGGGCCAGATGCCTAAATCCAACATCTGGCCCTGTCGATTTTTCAAATCTATTTCTTCATGCCATTGGCAGTTTGTGCTTGTTTAAGCGCTTTGGCCGCTTGCTCTACATCGCCTTGCGTTACGAAGATATTAATCGCTTGGTTAGCTTGCGTCGTAAAGCCTTCAGGCGCTGCTGAGCCGTGGGCCATACTTGGCGTCAACTTGCTCTTTTTAAAATCTTCGATCGTCGTTTTCCCATAGATATCGTATTTGGAAACATCCGCATCAACCCTAGCTGGAATGGATCCCTTCAATGGGTTGAACACATCTTGACCTTCTACGGAACCAAGAACTTTCAGAAACTCTTTAGCTGTCGCTTGGTCTTTGGAATCTTTCGGCAATGCAAATGTATCCGTTACTACCATGAAAGTACCATCCGTATTCGGAGAAGTAACCCAACCAAAATCTTCGTTTACTTTCAATTTCAAATCCGTTGTAAAATAGCCTTTGGCCCAATCTCCCATGTTATTCATTGCGGCTTCGCCTTTGGCTACCAACTGGGCGGCATCCTGCCAGTTACGTGCAGCATGATCTTTATTCGTGTAAGAAAGCATCTTTTTAAAGGTTTCGAGCGATTTCTTCACGCGTGCATCGTCAAACGGAATTTCGCCCGTCCACAGCTTTCTGTAATCGTCAGCGCCGAATTCGCCGAGCAATACATTTTCGAACAACATTGTAGCTGTCCACGGTTCTTTATCACCGAGTGCCAAAGGAGTGATGCCCTTTGCTTTCAAGGCATCGGCTACCTTAATAAATTCATCAAATGTCGTAGGCGCTTTCAAACCATTTTGGTCAAAAATTTTCTTGTTATAGAAAATGACATTCCCACGGTGAATATTAACCGGTACCGAATAGATATTGCCGTCCTTGCTAACCATCTCAATGAGGTCCTTCGGAAACTTATCCTTCCAGCCTTCCTTGTCGTACAGGTCGTTCAATGGGCTGACTTTAGCAGCTGCCACCCAGCCTGTATTCAGCTCTGCCCCGCCATGAACTTGGAATGCTGATGGCGGATCTCCGCCTTGCATGCGGCTGGCGAGAACAGCTTTGGCATTGGTTCCGGCACCGCCGGCAACAGCCGCATTAATGACTTCAATGTCCGGATATTTATCTTTGAACAGTTTAATCAGTCCTTGAAGACCCGCTTCTTCACCTGCACCTGTCCACCAGCTGAAGATTTCCACTTGTTTCTTGCTAGCAGCCGGAGCTGGAGTAGCAGGTGCTGCCGATGCAGCAGGCGTGTTTGCGGCCGCAGCCGGAGTTGGAGCCGGACTGTTCGTCGCCTCATTGGTGTTGGAGCCGCATGCCGTAAGAAGTGAACCCGTTAATGTATAATCTCCAGGCGACATCCCCTTTTGCTTCTGAAACCATTCGCTGAAATAGCGAGGGTTGGGATAACCGACAGACTCCCCAATCTGATAGATCTTCAGGTTGCTGCTGCCAAGAAGCTCGCAGGCTTTCTCTATGCGCAGTTGCGATAAATAGTCGCTGAACGACTTGCCCGTTTCTTGGCGGAACAGCCTGCTTAGATAATTCGAGGTCACGAACAATTCATCCGCAATCTGATTGAGATGCAGGTCCTCTGTGAATCTGGCAGCCATCATTTGAAGCGCTTTCTTAATCAAGTAGGAGCTGGGCTCCTCAGCTACCTTCTGCTCCCTTGTACTTGTATCAGGCGCAGCTGCCTCATTAACGCACAGCAACTTTGCTTTCTGCAAAGCCACTTCAATCTCTTCCACATCCGAAG
The DNA here is from genome assembly GCF_056398785.1 of Paenibacillus sp. 01T422. Lineage (NCBI taxonomy): Bacteria > Bacillati > Bacillota > Bacilli > Caryophanales > Paenibacillaceae > Paenibacillus > Paenibacillus sp. 01T422. The sequence continues at coordinate 3,200 of NZ_JBFTQB010000580.1, forward strand.
GTTTAAGCAGGTAATCCACAGCTCCTAAGCGAAGCGCTTCTTGCGCGTATTTAAAATCACCATACCCGCTCAGGAAAATAACCTTGGTGTTCGACACCAAACGACTTTCTTTTTCTAATTCGCGCAATCTAGCAACTAGTTCAAGTCCAGTCATATTGGGCATCCGAATATCCGACAACAGAATATCGACGGGATGCTCCTCCATATAACGAATGGCTTCTAGGCCATCTTGAAAGACTTGAACCAGCTCGATCCCGAGTAGTTCCCAATTGATATGCTCGCTTAAGCCTTCACGAATCCAGGTTTCGTCATCAATAATCACGGCACGGCAAACGGTCGCGTTCATCGAGTCATCCTCCGTCCTATTTCAAATTTCCATTCATTTTCATAGAAAGCTGACGTAACTCAGTAGCTGCATCTTTAAAAGATATTTCCGGCTTGGCAAAAGATGTGATGATTTTGGCCAAAGCCCTTTCTTCGATTTCCACCATAGCTGGGTAATAGCTGATTGAAGGCTCAATTTTGGCCATATCCATGCTTTTCAAAATTAATGCAAAGTCCGGTCTCGACTCTTCAAAGGACGGGTCAGCTAGAATCGAACGTCTTGCCGGTACTCCCCCCTGCTGTGCATAGATCATTCCACCGCGTTTTCCAGTTGCATACTGAAGAAATTTCCAGGCGTCCACAGCGTTTCTTGAACTTGCATTAATGGCGAGCGTCCAGCCATGCTGAAACGGGACGCGCTTAATATGGCCTAGCTGATCTTTAGTGCCAGGGATTAAAGCAATTTTTATTGCGTCTTTATTGGGGTCACTGTTTTGCTTGATCATCGGATACGCTGCATTCCAATAAGGGGCAGCCATGGCAATCTCGCCTGCAATTAATGCATCACGTGTTCTGGTAAAATCCCAGCTTAATAAATCCTGCGGAACCACCTTCTCCTGAACCAGGTTCTCTATATATTTACCTGCTTGAATCGACTCTTCTCGATCCAATAAGACGTCCCCATTCTCTTCATTCAGCACATCGCCTCCGAATGACCATAACAGGGATGCGAAGATCTTTGATCTTTCTTCTGGTACAACAGCTGGCATCGCGAGGCCCCATCTCGTGGGGGAAGTGGGGTTTTTACTCTTGGAATACGTTTTGGCCAACTCGAATAATTCGTCCCAGGTTTCCGGTGGCTTTGGAATTAAGTCGCTTCGATAATACAGAAAGTGCGTGCTAATATCCGTTGGCAGTGCATAGGTCGTATCTTGGTATTGGTAAGTGGCCAAAAAATCGCTAACATCAAACGACTGGATATCAGTCAAATTTTTATCATTCATGAAGGAATCTAAGGGCAGAATGGCATGAACGGCTGCAAATTGTGCAATCGACGTATTCGGAATAGAAACAATATCGAACGACTCTGTCCCTGCCAACAGCTGCGTGCCAACAGAAGTAAAATACACATCTCTTCCCAATTCGATAAACTCCACCTGAATCCCCGTATCCGCTTCGAACGTCCGGGAAATTTGACGCATCGCAGTAGATTCCGTACCCGTACGAATCAACACTTTTATTTTTTTGGCGCTCGTTACTGCTTTGGGAGAATCCACTGTCACCCGATCCAGCAGCAGCAAGCTGCTCAGCGCCCAGACTAGCAGCAAGACGAACGAAACCAACATCAATCTATTGAAATGCAGCATTTTCAAATGCTATGCCCCCTCTTGATCCTCATGGAACGAAGCCAATCGATAAGGGATTGTAACCGTTACCAACGCGCCTTGATCCTCGCCTGCAGCTACCACTATGCCATATTCTGTTCCGAAGGCAGTCTGAATTCTCTGTTGGACATTCCGCAGTCCCACATGGGCATTCGTAGAAGCATTCTGCAGTAAAAGCTGGACATGCTCCAGATCGACCTGCCTGCCCGTATTCGAGATGACGATAAGAACCTTATCTTCGCTTCGAAAGGCTTTAATCATGACTTTCCCGCCATCCTGACTTTTGGAAATACCATGTTCTAAAGCGTTTTCAACTAGCGGCTGCAGAATAAGCGGCATCACCTTTACATAGTTAACTTCGGGATCCAACTCAATTTCATAGTACAGCTTGTCTCTATACCGGAAGGATTGAATTTGCAAATAGTTCTCGACATGTTCAAGTTCTTTCCCTAGTGTTGTCCATTCCTGACCGGCATTTAGGGTGAAACGAAAGAACCTCCCTAGCGCAGTAACCAGCTTGCTGATGGATTCCGCTTTGTGTTTCTTAGCCATCCAATAAATCATATCCAGCGTATTATATAAAAAATGAGGGTGGATCTGCATTTGCAGCGCTTGAAGCAGTGCCTCGCGTTTCTCCTTCTGCTGCTTTTCATTCTCATGAATCAGCGTTTGAATACGGTCCATCAACCGATTAAAACTAAATTGCAAGATGCTGATCTCTTGAATGGGGCCTTGCGTATCCCGTACATGAAGATTGTCTTTGGCAGCGAATGCCATTAACCTGGCAAGATTAATAACCGGCTTAGAAATAGCGGTAGCCAGTAGAAATGAGACGATAACCGCGACTAGAGCACCTATTGCCGACATCATCAACAAATACCGTAATATTTTCTGATTGGGGCCAATTAACTCATTGATAGGGACGACCGCCGTCATCTTCCATCCACTTATTTGGGAAGTGTCGAAAGCGAGTAGCCATTTGCCATYGACAATCTGCAGCCCTTGCCCCTGAGATGGCAAGCCATTTATGGCTTGGCTTATTTTATTATTGTGAGACAGCAGAGGATCTTGCTGATAAATCACATCACCAGACCCATCCGTGACTAGCAGCGAACCTGTTGAGCCAATTTGAACGTTTCGCAAATGCTCGCTTATGAATCGGTCATTGAATTGTACAAATAAATAGCCCCTAAGCTTTGCCGTGTTACTGTCGATGAGCCGCCGTGCAGCCGTAACAGACGCGCGAACCGGCGTTTCGAAACCGTCCTTTAGACGATAAATCGACCTCTTGTCGCTAAACCAGTTCATCTTTAAGGGCTGACGCTCAATCTGATCCATAACAAATTGAATATTGACTCGATCGACTTGCTCATACGTGTAAAATAAATTTTCTGTCGAAAGAACCTCATGTCCAGCCGTGATAAAATAGATGGCTCGAATGTGCTCCAGCCTGCCACGAAATAGATTGGAATTCACCATATTTTTAAATTTTTGATTGGCTTCGAACAACGGATAAGACGAGTCCAAAGGGCCATTTAAGAAATCGAGCGACTGTTCATACAACAACGTCCAAGTGAGCCGATCTATCTCTGAGAGATTAGCATCCAAGGCCCGCTGCGTCTGCCCCACCGTCTGCAGCAAATACTGGCTAACCTGCTTTTGGAATAATTCATTTTCCTTTTTATAGGTAATATAGGTAATTACGACTAGAGGTAGAATCATGAGCAGTAGAAAAACAGACAGCAAGATAGTACGAATTGAGATCAGTTTGCTGACATTATTGAAAGCGCTCACCCTTTCCACCGATTAAATACACGAATAATCTATCACGTTCAATATGAAATGTTTGTCGAAACAAGTGAAAGATCACATAAAAAATAATAAATTGTTGCAAAAAAAAGAGAGGATGCCTGAGAAGCACCACCTCTACATGTTTGTCTATTC
>NZ_JBFTQB010000581.1:0-4642 GCF_056398785.1 Paenibacillus sp. 01T422
AGATGCCATTGCCCAATCAGGTGTCACATCGAATTTATCTCTAAAAATGACCTCACTTGGTCTGGACATAAGCAGAGATTTGTGTGTAAGCAGCATGAGACGGATTCTTGATCGCGCTCGCATGCACGGCAATTTTGTCCGGATTGATATGGAAGATTATGCGCACTGCCAAATTTCTTTGGACATCTATCGTGAGCTTCGAAAAGACTACGACAACGTAGGGATCGTTATTCAAGCCTACTTGTTCCGTACAATGAAGGATATCGATGATTTGCATCAGCTTGGCGCGAACTTGCGTCTTGTGAAAGGGGCTTACAAGGAATCCCCGCAGGTTGCTTTTCCAGAGAAAAGTGACGTTGATGATAATTACAAAAAAATGATTCAAAAACATTTGCTAAACGGCCATTATACGGCGATCGCGAGCCATGATGAAGCAATTATCCATTTTACAAAAGACTTTGCTAGAACGAATGGGATCTCAGGCGATCAGTTTGAGTTCCAGATGTTATATGGGATTTGTGAAGAATTGCAGAAGCAATTAGTGAAAGAAGGATACCGGGTGCGCATCTATGTTCCTTATGGTGTGGATTGGTTCGGTTATTTCATGAGAAGGCTAGCAGAACGTCCAGCCAATGTCTGGTTTGTTCTTAAAAATATGTTTAAATAAACTTCCCATTCGGAGAGGAGAAATAATATGACAACATTTACAAAGATGAGCCCATACGCGAACGAGCCGTTTACAGATTTTAACCTTGAGGAAAATAAAAAGGCCATGCAGGCAGCTATTTCGAAAATTAAAGAGGAGATGGGCCGCGAGTATCCGCTATACATCGGGACGGAGAAGGTAACGACTGAAGCGAAAATTACGTCCATTAACCCAGGTAATGTGGATGAAATTATCGGTTACGTAAGCAAAGCGGACCAAGCTCTTGCTGAGAAGGCGATGAATGCTGCACTTGAAACTTTTGAGTCTTGGAAAAAGGTCCCGGCCAGAGAGCGTGYCGAATACCTGTTCAAGGCTGCGGCCCTGATGCGTGCTCGCAAGCATGAATTCTCGGCGTTGATGCTGCTTGAATCCGGCAAAAACTACGTGGAAGCCGATGTTGATACAGCAGAAGCCATCGATTTCATTGAGTTCTACGCACGCGAAATGATCCGCTTGAGTGAAATTAACGAGACGCAGCCACTGGTCAAAATTCCAGGCGAAAACAACAAGCTAACATATATCCCACTAGGTGTTGGCGTTGTTATTCCTCCTTGGAACTTCCCGCTTGCGATCTGTGTTGGGATGACGATGGCGGCAGTTGTTTCCGGTAACACCGTTTTGCTTAAACCAGCTTCCACGACACCAGTAATTGCGCACAAATTTGTTGCACTCATGGAAGAAGTGGGTCTGCCTGCAGGTGTCATCAACTTCATTCCGGGCAGCGGCGCTGAGGTTGGGGACTACTTAACGACTCATCCGAAAACGCGTTTTATCTCCTTCACAGGCTCCAAAGAGGTTGGTTTACGTATCAACAAGCTTGCCGCTGACACGGTTCCGGGTCAACTTTGGATTAAGCGTGTTGTAGCTGAAATGGGCGGAAAAGACGGTATCGTCGTGGATGAAACGGCTGATCTTAACGCGGCCGCAGCGGCAATCGTGGCGTCTGCTTTTGGCTTCCAAGGGCAAAAGTGCTCCGCTGGTTCCCGTGCGATAATTGTAGACTCCGTATATGACGAAGTGGTGGAAAAAGTGGTTGCCCTGACGAACCAGCTGCAAAGCGGTTTGCCTGAGCTTAACTTTGCGGCAGGCCCAGTCATCGATAAAACGTCTTACGAACGGATTCTGGATTACATCGAAGTTGGTAAAAGCGAAGGGACACTTCTGGCTGGCGGGGGCAAAGCTGAAGGCAACGGTTACTACATTCAGCCTACCGTATTCGGCGATGTGAGCGGTAAAGCTCGCATCATGCAGGAAGAAATCTTCGGGCCGGTTCTGGCCATCGCTAAAGCGAAGGATTGGAAAGAAGCTATCGCGATGTACAACGATACGGAGTTTGGTTTGACGGGTTCGTATTTCTCCACCAATGAAGAACGTATCTCCGAAGCGCTTGACACGGTACATTGCGGCAACATGTACATTAACCGCAAATGCACGGGCGCCTTGGTCGGGGTTCATCCGTTCGGCGGCTTCAACATGTCGGGCACGGACTCCAAAGCAGGCGGTAATGATTACCTGCTGCTCTTCACGCAAGCGAAACTGACATCTCGCAAGGTGTAAGAATGATGAAAGACGGACGAATGTGTCCGTCTTTTTTTGTTTGTGTGGAGGAGGTGCAAACTCCTCCAACACGTTTAGCAGCCGCTATTTGCAGAAATAGCGGACCGTAGTTCCTCCAAGTTGGCTGCGCAGCCAGCTTAGTTTTGGTGTGAGGTCGAACCGCTCCACCAAACACCCTTAGTAACGCTGAGTTCTCAGCGTTACGCGTTCACACCCCAAGAAAATTCGCTGATGCCGCGCTCTTGAACAAGCTTAGCTATGGAGGAGTTGCAAACTCCTCCAATAACTTCCATCCTCCCGCGGATGGGGAACTACAGGGCGCTATTTCTACGAAATGCGCCCTTTTCGCGCGTAGTGAGAACTACAGTCCACTATTTCCCCACAATGGGCCAAAACTCCGCCAAATGCGAAGAAATAACGCCCAGCAGTTCCCCTCCAGATGCGCACCCACCGCAATTCACCGAAATAACGCCCAGCAGTTCCCCAACATCATCTAATGCAAATGCTGACTAATCAAGCGGACACGATGCTTGAATATGCCGAGCAGCAGGGCATATATTTGTTTTTCTACGGAATCGGGGCAGTTGCTCAGCCATCGGATGTATCCTAATCCCTGACATATTGCTCCTAAGGACTGGATTTGAGATAATGCACTTAGGAAATTGAGAAATAGGAGATGGTTATTTTGTCTAAGTCCCAGAAAACGTTAGCATTTATTGGTTCCTATGCGGATTCAAGCAATTCAGGTGTGTATGCCTGTCAATATGGGGAAAGCAATGGAAATCTGGAAATCATTCACGAAGTAGATGGTTTGCAAAATCCAACCTTTCTATCCGTCGATAACGAAAATTGGAGGCTCTACGCTATATCCGAAGGAACTGACGCAGGCGGTCAGCGCTGCGGGGCAGCAAGCTCGTATGAGATTGACTCAGCTTCGGGGAAACTAGCCTTTTTGAACAATGAGATCACACTTCCAGCGACCACTTGCCATATCCAGCTTGATCATTCGAATCAAGTGATTATGGTTTCGAGCTATCACGGGGGCATGGTAGGCTTATCGCCTGTCTTGGCGGATGGTCGGATAGGTGAGAATGCAGATATTCAGCAGCACGAAGGCTCCAGCCTTTTGGATGTGCAGGATAGACCGCGTGCTCATTCCGTTTTCTTGGATCGTACGAATACCTATGTAGGCGTTTGTGATTTAGGTTTGGATAAAATAAAGCTGTACAAGCTCGATCTTGCTGCGAAAAAGCTACATCCTCATGGTGAAGTGTCTGTTGCTCCTGGCTCAGGTCCGCGGCATTTTGCCTTCCACCCATCCTACAAATATGGTTATGTCATCAATGAATTAGGCTCCACTGTGACAGCGTTTAGCTACAAGGAGGAGCAGGGCGAGCTTACTGAAATTCAGACAATTTCAACGTTGCCTGAAGCATTCGAAGGTGAAAATGCTTGCGCGGATATTCACGTATCGCCTGACGGAAAGTACCTTTACGGCTCRAATCGCGGGCATGACAGCATAGTCGTGTACGCTATTGATGCAGATACAGGTAAATTGACTCCTGTTGAATATGCACCTACGCTTGGAAAACATCCGCGTAATTTTGCTATTTCACCGGACGGAGCACATCTATTAGTCGCAAATAAAGACTCCGATAACATTGTATCGTTTACCCGAGATGCGGCAACTGGGAAGCTGCTGCCAACCGGAAGCGTGCTGACGCTGTCTAAACCAGTATGCATCAAATTTGCAATTGTAGAATAACATGACACCGTACACGGAGCGTGTTATCGAGATTATCCGTTCCATCCCCGAGGGTAAAGTGATGACTTATGGGCAGATTTCACGGCTTGCCGGAAGCCCCCGAGGAGCCCGTCAGGTGGTGCGGATTTTGCATGCGATGAGCAAGAAGTATAAGCTGCCCTGGCATCGGTTTGCCTTTATTATTGGGGCTCTAGTAACCCTTATCTCTTTGTTTTCCGTGCCTTTTGTCCGCATTCAGCTAGGAGAAATGTCGGCTTTCCAACCGGCTATTTTCTCAACGGTTGTTTGCTTTGAACTCATTACGGCTTATGTGATATATAGTCAGTTCAAAATCTCCCGACAGCCAGCCGTGCTTGCACTCTTTGCGGGCTATCTATTCTCGGCTGGCATGAGCTTAGTTTATATCCTCGCCTTTCCCCGTGTGTTTGCTGATAATGGGGTGTTCAACTCTGGGCCACAAACGTCCGTATGGGTGTATGCGCTTTGGCATATGGGCTTTCCGGCGGCGATCCTATTGTATTTATGGCTAGATGCCAAGTATGGAAATGTGCGGTACAGCGCTCGGAAGGCAAAGCTAACCGGCTGGTGTACATTTATCGGTACAATCGTATTGC
>NZ_JBFTQB010000582.1:0-4190 GCF_056398785.1 Paenibacillus sp. 01T422
CGTGGTACCACCTTAAGGTCGTTGCGAATGAAGATCACATTCAGGTCTATGTGAATGACAATCCACTCAATGTCAATGCGTATCCGAAATTTGATTTGTTGGATGCATCGCATATGGCTACTGGCAAAATTGGACTGCGGATATGGCAGGCAGAAGCCAAATTTGACAACATTAAAGTTTCTTCGCACCACGAATCGATCACTGGACCATCGTATACCAACTCTGTGTTGCCGAACATTGCGGACCCATTCGTACTTCAGCATGACGGCAAGTATTATTTATATGGGACGAATACCTCAACTGCGGCTAATAAGCCAAAGGGATTCAAAGTATACACCTCAACGGATCTGGTCAATTGGTTGGAGCAGGATGAATTGGCGTTAAAGCAGTCTGATTCTTGGGGGACCAGCGGGTTCTGGGCACCTGAGGTCGTGGAAAAGAACGGGACCTTCTACATGTACTATGTAGTCAATGAAAGGCTGGCTGTAGCAACAAGCAGCTCACCTCTAGGGCCGTTCGTTCAAGACGTCAAACAGCCGATGCATCTGAATACACCGGAAATCGATGCGCATATTTATACAGATGATAACGGCAAAAAGTACATCTACTTCGTCAGGTTCAATCAAGGCAATGAAATTTGGATGGCTGAACTGAGCGAAGATATGAAGAGCATGAAGGAAGATACGGTACAATTCGTGTTCCGAGCTACCCAAGATTGGGAACGCAGTCAGAAGCAGCCGGTTGCCAGTATTAACGAGGGGCCATTCATGATCAAGCATAATGGAACCTACTATTTGACCTATTCCGGCAACCATTTCGAAAGCCCGGATTATGGCGTTGGTTATGCAACCGCTCCAACACCAATGGGACCTTGGACGAAATACACGTATAACCCGATTATGAAATCCAACACGATTGTGCCCGGAGCGGGACATCATTCCTTGATCAATTCACCAGATGGTACGGAATTGTTCATGGTGTACCATACGCATTACAAAGCTGGTACAACGGAACCGCGCAAACTTGCGATTGATCGTGTTCATTTTGTCCCGCAAGCCAGCGGTATTGATGCGATGGAAGTATGGGGACCGACGATTACGCCTCAGCTTAAGCCTTCCGCTGAGCAGTCGACAGAGGAACCGATGGCTACATTAAAAGGAGCAAGCAGCGTGGAAGCTGGGCAGGCCTTCGATCTCATGTACGGTCTCAGCCATTTGAGCGTCACTCAAAGTATTTATGCCCAAGACATCACGGTCACGTTCGATCCTACGCAAGTAGAATTTGTTGATGCAAAGCCCGCTCAGGACGGATTAGCCATCGCCGGTAAAAACGAAATATCCGGTCGCGTGCGCATCTTGCTTGCAAAGATAGGAGCAGACGGTGCCGCTCATGCCAACGGTGATCAGCTGAAGCTCCAATTCAAGGCGAAATCTTCCTCTCAACCAGCTGTAATCGGGCTAACAAATGTGATCATTTCGAATGGTCTAGGAGAGGAAACTGCGCTAGGTAATGTATTCATGCAGGTAGAAATCCAGGCGGGGGATCGAGCAGTGCTTAGCGCCGCTATAGCATCAGCGCAAGCGAAGTTTGATGCCGCAGTGGAAGGAACAGAAGTGAATCAATATCCGTTGGGATCCAAGGCTATATTGCTGTCAGCGATCCAGAAAGCAAAATCGGTTCTGAACAATCCGAATGCTTCCCAACAGCAGATTGATCTAGCAGCAACAGAGCTTAATATCGCGCTTCAAGCCTTCATCGATTCGGTCAATACAGCTCATCCTAGTGATGTTAACAACGATGGACACGTTGCAATCGGCGATCTTGGCATCGTGGCTGCAGCCTATGGGAAAACCTTCAATGATCCAGATTGGAGCTTGTACAAAAAGGCAGATATTAATGGAGATGGCAAAGTAGATATTGAAGACTTGGCAGAGGTAGCTCGAATGATATTGAATTAACGTGAAAAAGGCGTGCAAATGGATTACCAATTTGCACGCCTTTTTCAGTTTGATATTTATAAAGAGATTAGCCCTGTATGTGTGAGGCATTCTGAGATAGCGTCAAGCATGACTGGATAAATAGGAATGACGATATGAATAGGACCAAGTTCGAACAATCCGCTTCTGTTATGGACCGTTGCTCCTTGCACATAAATACGGAAGTGATCGGAGCCTGAAGATAAATGCGTGGTCTCTTGGTTACCCGATCGAGCATTTACGAAAGACATGGCTTTGAGTGAAGAATTCTCATAGGGAACAATACTGATGATATTCTCCAATTTAAAATAATAATTAATATGTGGCTTGTGAAGAATCAGTTCTTTGGTCGTGATGGTCAAACCATAATCCTTCTTCTTATGAGACATTTTCAAGTCGCCGTCTAGCGATTTTATCTGAATAAAATCCGAACTCATGGCAAAGCCCTCCTTCACGAGTTATGATGATCGCTTGTCTTAACAGAATAACATAGATCAACATCCTTGTTAAATGGAGGGACTTGGTTGTTATTTTTGCTGGAAAAGGATGGAGCATTGTGTGCCCTGGTTTAGCACGCTGCTGAAGGAGATTTTCCCGTTCATCATTTTGATGATGCTCATTACGACGACAAGCCCGAGTCCAGTTCCTTGTTCTTTGGTTGTATAAAACGGCATACCCAGTGAATCTAATTGTGACTGACTCATGCCAACCCCTGTATCGCTTATGGAAATTTGAACGCCGCCGGACAGCTTGCAGGTGCGTAGGGATATGTGACCGCCATCAGGCATGGACTCAATCGCATTTTTAACCAAATTCATTAAGCATTGCCGGAGTTTCTTGGATTCCCCTAAGATGAATAGGGGGTCATCTGTCTCATGAATGATGTCTATCGCAACCTGATGATCCGTAGCAAGTGGAGTAATGAAGCGAAGTGTGGCTTCCAATTCCTCCTTAATATCCAACTGTTCCTGCAATCCGTTCGACGGTTTGGCATAGTTCAAATAATCGTTGATAATGGTATTCGCCTGATCTACGCCGGATAGCGCTAGCTCAATATATCTCTTTTGGTCATGGAGCGGCAGCTCTTTCTGATCTAACAACTGAAGGAAACCGCGAATCGAGGTTAATGGATTGCGAATTTCATGAGAGATTGTAGCAGCTAATTGACCAATCATGCGGTCTTTTTCAATAGCGATAATACGCTGTCTATGAAATTCATGTTTCTTCACATGGAAAACTAAAAAAAAGATTAACAGAAGGGAAATAAAAGTAAACAATATGGTGTATAAAACATACAGGGAGAAGTAAGATTGTATGTAAGATGCTAGCAACGCATACAATACTTCGTACACGGCCAGTAAGGCTATTGCATATGTTATTTTGAACCTAAGGTTTAGTTGATTAACTTTATTCTTAATATAGTAACTACCGAGCAAGATAAAAGCACTGCTTAGCAATGCCGGTTGCCAATAATAATTAAGGACAAATATGCAACCAATATTAAAACTGATCCAAGTCATTGTAGCAGGAACAAATCCAGCAAATAGAATAACCGTTGTCAAACATAAAGGCAGAAAGTGGAGCGAATAGATGAAGGGATCAATATCTTCATAATTCCAATAAAAGATAAGTAGAATGACGAGTAGAATACCAAATAGTAGATTGCGCTGATGCTCTTTGTAAATGAATAAAGGAGTAAGAACCTGATGGATTAATGTAGCACTCATGAGGTAGAAGAGACCATGCAGTTCATGGGAAATGATTGAATGGAGCAAACGATTGCCATCCTTTCCATATGTACGACATTATCTTAGTTATTTCTACATTATCTCACATAAATAGACCTTATCAAGAGAAAGGGTCTATTTTGAATGCTAAAGATTTGCTAAAGATTTGATAAAGACTTATGGTGTTAACGGTATTAACCGCTGTATAATAGGAGTTAACTTCAATGCAAGCGTTTACAAATTCATAGGATTTGAAAACGAGGAGAGATGAGGATGAGGGCGTGCTCACAGGTTTGCGGTGTTGTCTTTAATCCGATTGACGAAGATTATGTGAACGTTTGTGACGAGTGTGAGCATGTCGAGACGCGTGAAATTGAAACAGAGAGTGAGAGGTCAGAAGAAACAAGTTACTATCTAGGGAAGTGCGGACTCATCATCGACTATTTGCTTTAAAAAGGCCTAGTCTAAAAAAAGGTTGATTACCAGC
>NZ_JBFTQB010000583.1:0-4728 GCF_056398785.1 Paenibacillus sp. 01T422
GTGTGGAAAGCCTCGGGTTCAGGTATCGATACGGGTACCGGAGCTACGATCACATTCAATTATGACGGCAGTGCGAATCTCAGCGTAGGCTCGATTGAACTTGGTCAAGGGAACCGTACAATCATGGCTCAAATCCTTGCAGAGAAGCTAAATATGGAAATAAGCGATGTTCACGTCAAAATGGATGTGGATACACAAATCACACCTGAACATTGGAAAACGGTGTCGAGCAGCACGACAATGATGGTTGGTCGTGCTGTTCAGGATGCGGCAGAAGATGTCATAGCACAGTTAAAAGATAATGCTTCGATCGTCCTGCAAGTGCCACCACAAGACTTGGCTGTCGGGCGTGGCATGATCTATGTCAAAGACGACCCAATCATCAGTCTTAGAGTCAGCGAAGTTGTCAGCGGCTACCAATACCCGGATGGCAGCGCTTCGGGCAAACCGGTCATTGGCCGCGGCAGGTACCGGGTCCATGATATTACGAGACTTGATCCTGAAACAGGGAAAGGCATCGCAGCACAGCAGTGGACCGTAGGCGCGCAAGCCATTGAAATTGAATTTGATACTCGCGAGTGTACGTATCGCGTTCTTCGAGCGGCCTCTGTCTTTGACGGTTAAGCTTTGCCACAAGGGAGGGATTTCTGTTCAATCAAGCGGGTCAAGTGCTGAATCCTCAGCTGCGCTCATATAAATTGACCCGGTTCGGCGATAACCCGGACTATTTGGTTGAGTTTGTGGAGACACCGTTCATGGAGGGTCCTTACGGTGCCCGCGGCATTGGGGAGCATGGAACAATCGGGATGGCGCCTGCTCTGGCAAATGCCTTGTCGCTTGCAGTCGGAGTTGAATTGAACGTACTGCCTTTGACACCGGAGTTCATCTGGCAGTCGATGGGGAGGAACCAATGATCTCATTTGACTTTGAATATGTTAAGCCGGCTAGCTTTGAGGAAGCGGTACTGATCTATCAGCAAATGGAGGCAAGCGGTAAAGCACCGCTGTATTATTCCGGCGGGACTGAAATCATCTCCATGGCGCGCTTGGATCAGCTTCACACAGGTGCGGTGATTGACATCAAGGGGATTCCCGAATGCCGTGTATTTCAATTTCGTTCTAGTCAACTGGTCATTGGCGCAGCAATTACACTCAATACGCTTACGGAATCCCCTTTGTTTTCACTACTTGAAGACACGGTTCGAGACATCRCCGATCATACGATTCGTAATAAAATTACGATAGGCGGGCTTCTTTGTGGGAAGTTCATTTATCGGGAGGGGCTGCTGCCATTTTTGCTAGTAGATAGCGAGGTTGTCTTGGCTGGCCCTAGTGGTGTTCGGCAAGTACCCATACGCCAAATTTTGAACGGGGAGCCGCGTTTGGAAAAAGGAGAGCTTCTCGTCCAAATTATAAGCGATGCTTCTTATTTGAAAATGCCTTTTGTGACTATCAAAAAGACCAAATTCGAAAGAATCGATTATCCAATCGTTCGTATTGCGGGACTTCAAACAGGCAATGGGATTCGTGTTGCATTCAGTGGAGTAAGCGCCATCCCTTTTCGATCTAAGAAGATTGAAGAAATTCTTAATGATACCTCGCTCTCTTTGGAAACTCGCGTGGATAACGTTATTGGGTGGTGGCCTGTACCGATATTGAATGACATTTTAAGCTCAGCAGCCTATAGGACATTTGTGCTGCGCAACACATTATTGGATGTTATGTCAGCTCTGGAACAGGGGAGGCGATGAGGGTGAGCGGGATGACCAAAAGTGAAATTGAATTGGTTATCAATGCCAATCGGCACCATGCTGTCATTCGATCAGCGGATACGCTGCTGCGAGTGCTGCGTGAGCATTTGGGCTTTACTGGTGCAAAAGAAGGCTGCGAAAATGGCGACTGCGGCGCATGTACAGTGAATGTGGATGGTGTTCCCATCAAATCTTGCCTGATGTTGGCCATTGAGGCTCCGGGGTGCAATATCACGACCATTGAAGGGTTAGGTGGAGATGCTCCGATACAAAAAGCTTTTGTTGAGCACTTTGCTTTTCAGTGTGGATTTTGCACACCAGGCTATATTATGGTAGCACATGCCTTGACTCAGCAATGCCCCAATGCGAGTGAAGACGAGATGCTCAGGTGGCTTCAATCTAATATTTGCCGCTGCACAAGTTACGAGGAAATTGGGAAGGCCGTTAGATCTGTGCTATCGCAGAAATAGAACAATTTGAAAATAAAGTCTAGGCGCTGTCGCGTTTAGGCTTCATTTTTTTCGTTAAAGGAAATAAATGGGTGAGGCTAGAATTAGTTTGTTATTCGAAATAGAAGGGAAGGAGCATGGAAGGATTTGGACCAATCACGTTATCCAATTGGGAGATTTGAAGGGATTCAGCGTTCAACGGCAGACCAGCGGAAGGTATGGATGGAAGAGATTAAGTTATGCAGCCAAGAGCTGAGGCTTATCGTGCAAAATCTAACACTAGAACAGTTACAAACACCTTATCGGTCTGGTGGTTGGACCGTTCAACAGGTCATCCATCACATGGCTGACAACGATATGAATGCGTACATTCGCTTCAAAAGAGCGTTGACAGAAGATCAACCTGCTGCAAGTTCCTATAGGGAGGACTTGTGGGCAGATCTGAGCGATTATCAGGAAACGCTGATCGAAACATCTATTGCTCTTCTTGAGTCGCTGCATACTCGTTTCGCCAAGTTACTCGATTCGTTGACGCCGCTCGATTATGAGCGTACATTCACGAGTCCAACTCATGGATTAATGAGCCTTGATTTGGCTTTACAAAGGTTTGCTTGGCATAATCGGCATCATATGGCACAGATTACTTCACTTAAAGAGCGTTTGGAGTGGTAAATAACGAACATGTCAACCATTATTTTATTTCGAGGGAAAGCTGGAACTGGTAAAACAACCTTATCCAATGAACTTGGCAAAAGATTGAAACTACCAGTGCTTCATAAGGATGATATTTATGATGCTGTAGCGAATGATGTCTCTGCGCATGAGGCGAGAAATCAGATCAGTTTTGATTTTCTGTATCGGTTCCTTCATACGGTTATTGCGACGGATGCTAACGTAATTCTTGATTATGGATTTAATCATTCGGAGGCTGTGTCTAAGTTTAAGCATTGGGTAGAAGAAAGAGGCGGGAAATTAATGACGCTGCATTGCATATGTAGTGATGACTACACTTGGGCGCAGCGACTTGCTGAGAGGAGTAATGCGCCACAGGCCAATCAATTAATAACTGATTTAGATACGCTGAAAGAACATTATCAACATATTAAAACGGAATTTCTGGACGGTGAAATCGTGTTAGACACGGTTCAGCCAATCGATTCATTAATGGAACAGGTTTCCAAGTTTCATTGGGTGATGTAACATATAAATGTAGTTAAAGTGACCATATGACAAATTTAGGAGGCATTGCAATGAATAAAATCGAGCTTTTGCTTCATGGATGGGACAGCTGCTATGAGAAAGAGGATTGGTATCCTCCACTTACGGATGCACTCAATGGTCTGACTGCCGAGCAAGCCAACTGGCGGCCAGAAGGTGAGCATGTGAACACGATTGCTGAGAATTTGAATCATTTGATTTTTTATAAAGAACGATTGTTGTACAGAATGACTGGAGAAGAATCCGATTACCCGGATATGACCAATGATGATACGTTTGCCGTAACTTCTACTTCTGACGAGGCTTGGGAAGCAACTTTGGTTCGTTTGCAAGCAGTTCATCAGAGTATTCGGGATCGGATTGCGCAGTGGAAAAAGGATGACTTCGAGCATGTTTATCCGAATCGTTCGCAATCCGTTGGGCGTTGGGTGAATAGTCTCATCATGCATGATGCCTATCACACAGGACAAATTATGTTCATCCGTAAGCTGCAAGGAGCTTGGCCATCCCGTCGTTCATTTGAATAATCGTTATATTGCCGGGCTTTCAGCTTTGACAAGCTGTTACAAGCAAGTAGTAACCCTAGCGGTTTTCCCGCTAGGGTTATTTGAATTTGTTATTGGCAGTTGAGGTAGCAGTTGGAGGTATGGTGAGGAGTATGCGGGAATTGTGGGTGGGTGGTAAAGTAGCTAACTTCGAGGTTTGACGGAGTTCAGCTTTTGCTCATAAGCGTTCATATAGAGGGATTTGCCGTTTCATTTCGAATAAAAGAAAATAACTTATAGTAAGGAGGTCTAATTGAGACATGAATATCGACATGGATTTGCCCCAAGCCTCTCCAGAACAGTTGGGAATAAATGGTGATAAATTGCAGCGTGCATTCCGTCTATTAGATCGAGAAAAGGATGCTGGTGAAATTCCAGGTGGTGTGGCACTCGTAGGGCGAAAAGGGGCTATAGCAGGTACCTATGCCGTGGGTCACTCAATTATTTCTAAGGATACGAACTTGAAAGTAACAGAAGATACGATTTATGATTGTGCTTCTTTAACCAAAGTGATGTCGACACTTCCGTTGATATTGCAGCTAATTGAACGTGGCGAGCTGCGCCTTAGGAATACCGTGTCCCGATATTTTCCTGAATTCATAGGAAGTGGGAAGGAAGAAGTGACGGTGAAACATCTGCTGACTCACACGTCTGGGCTTCAGGCATTCAAGGATCTGCATTCCCATGGCTGGACGCCAGAGCAGATTAGGGTTGCTGTGCTTGGAGAAAGCTTAAGCCACACTTGCGGTAATAGTTATGTGTATAG
>NZ_JBFTQB010000584.1:0-4176 GCF_056398785.1 Paenibacillus sp. 01T422
AATTATATGAAAGCAGTCGATCACTTTACTAATTCGAATACGATTACGACGATGACGGGAGCAAATCGCATCTGGACTGCCGCTGTCGTGGGCGTTCGCGGCGCTATCGTCAAGGATGCAAGCAAGATCGCCAATGCGCGGGACGGATTGAGTAACGTATTTCTTTATGTGACCAAAGGTGACGGCTTCTATGAGGATGGTTCTTTTGTCCAACATAATATCTTGTCATATAACGGTGGATATGGCCAGTCGTTGCTATCTGACATGGCGAGAAGCAAAACTGCAAACAAAGTGAACATAAGACACATGGCTCTTACGGTACCCATCCATTGCTAGAGTCTTGGAGCCGTGGAAACGGAGGTAATGGCTAACAAGATTCCCCATTCTTCATCACCCGCTTATCCTTTACCCCCTTTAAATTTTTTAACCGTGAATATCTCAATATTATTTACCGAACGGATGAAATTGCTCTTCGGGCAGCAATGCCCGAACCGCTTGAAATCGCTGAACCTTTGGTTAGGTTCGTAAGCGTCAAATTTTCCCCACATACTTAAACGTATATATATGTGTTTTGGTTAAATCGATTACTTCTTGGATAAACTCATCATGAGATTCTTTGAAATCGTTTTTGATCCAATTGAGAATAAGTCCATAAAAGCCGTAGGCTGTATAATGTTTAAAGTAATCCATGTTGACGGGAATGTTATTAATCGTTTCGAATATAAATTGTTCCTTGTAGATCTTCAGGATGGTTTGCGGTAATTCCGTGTGCAACCCCGGCAAAGTATCATCGTATTTAATAAGTTCGAAAAAATCCCGGTGTTCATAAATATAGGTAACGATTCTAAAGGACGGTGCGTTTAGTTTTTCCGTGTACACTTTTTGTCCGGGAACATAGGGCTCCCCTACGGAAGCTTCCAATCCGTGAAGCATGGAAGTAAGTAATTCTTCGGCGAGTTCAATTATATCTTTGTAGTGTACATAAAAAGTACTGCGATTATAAGCGGCATAATCGACAATTTGTTTTACGGATACGGAATGGTATCCCTTTTCTTTTATGAGCTTTATAAGAGCTGATTTTAAATGATCGTTCGTCCGATCTCGCCGTTGAGATGTCACGATTTTTTCATTATTCATAAAGACCTCCCCGGAAAAAAGACATTTATACGCTAATTGTCTACTGGTTAGACATTTTGCAATATCTTGATGATTGTTAATTATGAACAGAATAGTACAATTAAATTGTGAACAAAATAGCACAATAGACGTTATGGTTGACGCTATTTTAAAATATTATACTGGAGGAATCTAATATGGGCAAACTACAAAACAAGGTAGCCGTGATTACGGGGGGARCATCCGGAATCGGTGCGGCAACAGCACGTTTATTCGTTTCAGAAGGAGCTAAAGTGGTTCTTGTTGATTTAAATGAAGAAAAAGGAAAGGCGTTCGAGAACGAGTTGAAGGCGCTTAATGCTGAAGCCCTATTTATTAATGCAAATATTACAAGCGAGGAAGAAGTCGCCAATATCTTTAAACATACGGTTGAATCTTTCGGTAAAGTGGATGTTGTATTCAACAATGCAGGGATCGGGCGCGTTCATCCTTCGCATGATTTGGAATACTCCGAGTGGCGCAACACAGTAAATGTCGACTTGGATGGCGTCTTCTTGGTAGCACGTGAAGCCATCCGCGAAATGTTAAAAGGGGGCGGAGGCACGATAGTGAATACTGCGTCTATGTACGGCTGGGTTGGTTCGCCCGGTTCGGCAGCCTATAATGCGGCAAAAGGCGGCGTGATTAATTTGACGCGCTCACTTGCTCTTGAATATGCAGAACAAAATATTCGCATTAACTCATTATGCCCAGGGTTCATTGACACACCAATTATTCCTGAAGAAAGTAAACAAGTATTAGCCGGACTCACTCCGATGAAACGCCTCGGTAAAGCGGAGGAAATGGCAAAAGCCGTACTTTTCATGGCTTGTGAGGATTCTTCATTTATGACTGGAAATAGCTTAACCGTTGATGGCGGATATACAGCTCAATAATTATATAAGCTAGGGTATTTAGAAAATCTGGAGGTGCTTATTCATGGGTAAATTTGATGATAAAGTAATCTTGATAACAGGCGCGGCAGGCGGGATCGGAAAAGCGACTGCGAAAAAGTTGGCAGAGCAAGGAGCAAAGCTTGCTTTAGTGGATTTGAACTTAGAGGCCGTTAAACAAGTGGTTTCCGAATTAGGACTTGATGATTCGAGAGCAATTACTCTTCAGGCAAATGTAGCGAAAGAAGAAGAGGTCAAAGCTTATGTCGAGGCAACCATTAAAAAATTTGGTAAAATTGATGGTTTCTTCAACAATGCGGGTATAGAAGGAATTACTGCAAATGTTGAAGATTATCCAACCGAAACCTTTGAGTTGGTATTTAATGTAAATGTTAAGGGCGCGTTCCTCGGGCTGAAATACGTTGTTCCTGTGATGAAGAAGCAAGGATACGGAAGTATTGTGAATACTTCCTCAGGCGCAGGGCTAATCGGTTCGCCTGGATTTGTTGGCTACAACAGCTCCAAACATGCAGTGATGGGAATGACCAAAGTGGTTGCATTGGAAGCAGCCCCGTTTGGCGTTAGAGTGAACGCAGTGGCACCTGGGGTAATCAATACCCGCATGATGCGTCAGATTGAAAAAAATACAGTTCCTGATGATGCCGAGGGAGCAAGAAAAGCATTCGGTGCCGCTGTACCTTTAGGAAGATACGGAGAAGCAGAAGAAGTAGCAAGTGTAGCCGTGTTCTTGCTATCCGATGATGCTTCATATGTGTCTCAATCGATTTACACGGTGGATGGCGGTCAAATCAACCAGTAATAAATATTTTCATTACAGTTTAACCAGGGGAGAGCTGTTTCAGGAACGAACTGACTCCAGTCTTGGGACAAGAAGGAAATTGCCAGAATGATTGTGAGCCTGGAGAGGAAAGGCTATGTAAAGTGACCCGTTCTCGAACCTTAATCCCAAATAATAATGCATCTGATAGAGAGGAAAATATGATGAAAATCGCAGCTATCGTCGGCAGTAACCGCAAGGAGTCTTACAACCTGAAGCTAACGTAATTTCTGCAGAAGCGTTATGCTAGCCGCTTCGAGCTGGAAATCGTAAGCATTACGGAGCTCCCGTTCTACAATTAGGATATCGAGAATACGTCGCCTGAATTTGCAACGCAATTTAAGGCCAAAATCAAAGCTTCCGATGCCGTATTGTGGGCGGTTCCTCAATATAATGCCACAGTCCCCGGTATTATGGTCAATGCCATTGATTGGTTATCGAGGGTCGACCGCGTAATGATCGGGAAGCCTTCTTGGATCATTGGAGCTTCCATGGGCAACCTAGGTACGGTCAAAGCACAAGCGCACTTACGTGATATTTTGTTCGCCAGTGGGGTCAACTCCCCGCTTCTTCCAAGCAACGAGGTGTATGTCGGCGCCGTTCATGAGAAAATCGATGCCCAAGGCAACCTCATTCACGAACCGACCGTCCAGTTCCTCGACTCGGTCGTTAATAACTTTATCGCTTGGTACGATAGTTACCATGCTGCAATATCAGCAACGAAGTAATCGTATTCTAGCGTCTCGTCTGCATCAGCATAATCCCCGGCTGCCTTCTTGGCGATCGGGGATTTTTTTACGCCAGCCCGATCACTCCTGATGTAGAATGAGATGTGCGAGAATGTGATTGGAATGATTGGGATCTTTTTAAAAGATATCCCTCTCAGAAGATCGTCCAAAACAGAAGAAGTGTCGAACGTTTTCCTTGCATTTAACGGTTCAAGCTATTGTACGGGAACGCAATACGTTGTGAAGGGGCGACCTCTAAGCCTATTCCGTATCTTGCGGATGAGGTCATTAGTTGATATACCTCTGGGATTTAAAGAAGTGCTGATGCGAGGGGTTCGGTACGGCGACTGGTTGTAAACTTCTTTCGCTTCCTCCACCGATGTCAATCAAACTCGCTGTAAATAGCCTTCACTAGCTTTTTGGTAGCTCTTCACTGTATCTAAGCTTTTGAGCTCCAAGGATTGCAAGTGTTATTGCTCCACCCATGTTCCGGGCTGTTTTTTCGTATACTGAGGCTAACTCCGCATAGAAACTTACCAATCTTGGAAACCTAGGAAAAAGG
>NZ_JBFTQB010000585.1:0-4969 GCF_056398785.1 Paenibacillus sp. 01T422
GATTACTTGTACGATTACTTGTACTTGAGTAGATAGATTACTCGCACCTAACGCCGTTTCCTCCTGCTATTTTCCACGAATGATCCACTTTTGCCCAGTTAGCTGGATTTTCTACCGCTAATATCACCATACCTGGCAGATTTCACCCACCTACCGACGATTTAACTGGAGCTTCTACCGTTACTCCATCCCCTGCCACTGAGGCAGCGTAGATTAGCGGTAGATTTTCCATCTACTTCAGCTGAAGCGTCTTAATGGGGCGTCCCCTTGAGATGGACATAGAAAAAGCTGCCCTTCATCTGCAATTTTGCACATGTCGAACAATGTCATCGTGCACTATAATAAAATAGGTAAAGTCTATATTCACGCAACAGGAAAGGTGCTAAGCCGCCTATGAATACATTGTGGTCGATAGTTCCACGCCTATTTCATTCGTTTTCTTTGAAGCAACGAATTTGGTTAACGTTCGTCGTGCTGATCACATTAGGGCTGATGGCAACGGGCAGTATCGCCTACTTAATCGCATCCAAGGAGATTCAGCAGAGTACGCTTCAATCCAGTCAAGATACGGTGAATCAATCGTCGCAAATCGTGAATGAAAGGTTGAAAAATATCGGAATCGCGATCAGAGCGCTGATGTTCAATGATGCCTTTAAACAGCTAATGAAAGATGTTGATAACAGGGACACCAGCAGCTATTATAAGTCGCTGACCGCATTGCAATATGTTTTTAGCCAAGTTAAGTTTAATGATTCGATGATCGATAGCATCCTGATTGCTACGCCGACTGGCGACTTTTACCCGACTTCCAGCGTGCGGAATACGGCCAACTCCTTTTATCAGTCTGAAATGTATGAGCATTTTCTGAAGTTGAAACGGGGTTTCTGGAGCAAAGGGCATGTCGATCCGTTTTTTACAGGGAATCAAAAGGTGATTTCGCTCGTTGTAGAAGGTGTAAGTGAAAACTCCTTTTTGGGTTATGAGCCGACCAATGTGTATGTGGTGGTCAATGTGAAGGAAGAAGCGCTGCGCGATCTCTATATGGCCAATTTGTCCAAAACGAATAAAAAATACGCGTTTATTGACGCAGCCGGCGAATCCGTTATTTTCGGGGATCAAACGGGAGAAGGAAGTTTTAATCGTGACCCCGCCTTCATGGCGCAGTTCAGTGATGAGATGAAAGGCTCCTTTTTTTACAGTCATGATAACAAGGATTTCTTAGTGAATTATTCTCGTCTTGATGTGAAGGACGATTGGATGATGGTCTCTATCCAGGCGAAAGATGACCTGCTGGCGAAGCTGACCAATATTAAGAAAGCAACGACGTGCGGGTCGGGCTAGACCAACTGCTGTCTATTGAAGTAACGCCTATTACTGGAGGAGAAGCGTGTCCGATTGCTTTTTTACGCGGCCGATTTGCGGTTAGGAGTAAGTTCCCTCTACGCGAGAAGGATGAGCGGCAATGGATGGCAGACGGACCGTTCCACTTAGTCCCGATGCCGGCAGTTATCGATGCAGCTGACTTGATTACCGCTGGCTTCCCATTCCTGGGGGCGCCTGTCATAGCGAAGAAAACTATCTCGCTGCAAGCGAATCAACTAGGTGGATATACCGACTTGCAACTTACGGACGTTCGAGCAGATGCGGCGCAGGTTTGGCTCTCGGGCAAGGAGTTGGGCTGGTGCTGGGCGCCTCATTGGACAGTAAATTTGCCGAAGGATCTTGCGGCAGGTTCATACGAGCTGAAAGTCGCGTTGTACCCGAGCACTTTTAACGTCTATGGTCCTCATCATCATTATGAAGGCGACCGCTACCTGACCAGTCCTGATCAATATGCGGGAATCAAAAATTTCGCCGATCGTCCCAACGCCCCGGAACAAACAAGTGTACAACATGCTCACTTGGTCAAATGGGGGATCTCTGGGGATATTCAGTTTGTGTGATGCTCGCTCGCGTTATTTGGTGCGGGGCAGTCGTTAAAGGAACTACATGACGCTATTTAGCTAAAAGTCGGTGTTGTGGCAGACGAAGGGGAACTATGATCCGCTAATTTGTCATTTTGAGCATCAAATGGGGGGGATGTTGGTTAGATAAKACCCTGGAGTTCCCCTCCTCCCACTCAATTGGATGATTTTTGCATAATAGCGGACTGTAGTTCCCTGCGGCATGACGCATTAAAAGGAGCATCGAGCTGAACTGTTAAGTCGAGTGTTATGGATAAAAGGGCTCTCTCAGTTGGTCAAAAATGACCTGGGAAGTCCTTTTTTTGTGGAGAAAAAGATGGTTAGTTGAATAGGGACTGTACGTCCATTCACGGAATGGATTAAATTGGTGCTTGCATAAAGGTTTTTGTTGAAAATGATTCTCAAAATCATTGACAATGGTTTTCATCAACTATACACTAAATAAATAAAGTTTGGATTCCACTTGCCTCACATACAAAGACGACTATACACACTTTCGTTTGATTATATAGCCAAGGAAGGATTGATGACCGATGCACGCCATCGAGGCCCAACATTTAACGTTAACTTATGGAGAGAACAGTATCTATGAAGATTTGGATATTGCGATCCCGAAAGGGAAAATCACCGTGTTTATCGGCAGCAACGGCTGCGGTAAATCAACGTTACTTCGTTCATTGGCCAGGTTGCTGAAGCCTACAAATGGCAGCATCTTGCTAGATGGGCAAGCAATCGCCAAGCTTCCGACGAAGGAAATTGCGAAGCGTTTGTCCATTTTGCCACAAGGTCCAGTTGCTCCAGAAGGATTAACCGTACTCCAGCTTGTCAAGCAAGGGAGATATCCATACCAGAGCTGGCTGCAGCAGTGGTCCGCAGAAGATGAAGAGATGGTAACGAAAGCGCTGAAGGCTACGAATATGCAGCAATATGCGGATCGCACTGTTGATTCCTTATCAGGCGGGCAGCGACAACGAGCCTGGATTGCCATGACGTTGGCACAGGGAACGGATACGATTTTACTCGACGAGCCTACAACGTATCTGGATATGTCACACCAAGTTGAAGTGCTTGATCTGTTATTTGAATTGAATGTCCAACAGCAGCGCAGCATCGTAATGGTTTTGCATGACATTAATCTGGCTTGTCGTTATGCGCATCACATCGTGGCTATTCATAACAAGAAGATTGCCTTCCAAGGGACGCCGGAAGATATTATTACTGAGGATACGATCCGTACCGTATTTAATATGGATTGCCAAATTATTCAGGATCCGTTATTCGGTACACCGCTTTGCATTCCTTTCGGCAAGGGTAGGAAGGTTAATGAGCAAGAGCGGGGCTCCAGAAACCTAGAAACAGCTGCATTGGTTGTTTAAGTTTTCTACATAAGTAACCAGAGTCCCTATTTACGCTTTTAGCGTTTGTAGGGGCTTTTTTGTGGTTTAATACAATCAGCGTCACATTAGAATGAGACCGGTACATTTTGGGAAAATAAGGACAAGATAAAAGACCTTGTCATTCGTAGAAGCACTTCATACAATAGAAGTATAAAGCTTTAACCTTTTAAGATTGGAGAACTGCATGATGCGCTTTAAAGATGTGTTTTCCATTATTGGACCTTCCATGATAGGTCCATCCAGCTCCCATACAGCGGGAGCCGTCCGTTTAGGACGTGTTGTCAGGCAGCTGCTCGGTGAGCAGCCAACCAAAGTTGAAATTACATTGTATGGCTCTTTTGCGGATACATACCGGGGGCATGGTACCGACTTGGCGCTTATAGGCGGCTTGCTCGATTTTGAAACGGATGATCCGCGGATTCCGGAAGCAGCCGAAGAAGCCGAAGCTCGTGGAGTGGAGATTGCTTTCCTCACGAGTAAAGATAAAGCCGACCATCCGAATACGGTCAAATTTACGATTTCCTCTGGGACCAAAGAAGTGAGCATGATCGGGGCATCCATCGGTGGCGGCAACGTCGAAATTGTGAATGTGAATCAGTTCGATGTGAAATTTACAGCGGTGTATCCTACGTTGATTATTTCTCATCATGACCGTCCGGGTATGATCGCAGACATTACCACTTTGCTCGGCCGTAACCAAATCAATATCGGATTCATGGATTTGGATCGGAAAGGCAGGGATCGCGAGGCGATGACCGTTATTGAAACGGATGTCTCCGTCCCGGATGCCTTGATCAATGAGCTTAGCTCCTTAAGCATGCTGAGTGCGGGCGCGATTGGTTATGTCATCGCGAACAACTCTTTTGTTTCTGGCGCGGAAGGCGGCTGCCAGGCTGAGGTGGGCTCCGCGATCGGGATGGCAGCGGGAGCGCTGGTTGAGCTTCGCGGCGGCACGCCGGAGCAAGCGATGCATGCGGTGGGACTAGCGCTGAAGAACACGCTAGGGCTTATCTGCGACCCGGTCGGCGGACTGGTCGAAATTCCCTGTATCGTCCGCAACGGCTTCGGCGCAGTGAACGCGATGGCAGCAGCCGATATGGCGCTGGCGGGTGTCCGTTCCGTCATCCCATCCGACGAAGTCGTGCAGGTGATGTACGAGGTGGGCACCGCGATGCCCGAAAAGCATCGGGAAACCGCCAAAGGCGGCTTGGCCCAGACGCCAACAGGCCGGCAAATTATGAAGGAGCTTAATTTGAGCAAAAAGCGATAGAAGTGATGTCCGCAGGGGTGACTCCTGCGGGCTTTTTTATTGTGGCGCACGTGGTGCTCCGGCCAGTGCCTTTGTGGGATCTGGGCTGGAGTGCCAACCGGGAGCCATCTGACTCCTAGAATTCCTCCGCCTCAGCCCCGAGTATCCTGACCTCTCCGCATCACTCCACCCCAGATCCAGTAACCCTTGACCCCCGCTCTAACGCTGTAAAACAAGCTTAACTACCGGAAGGGAAGCCGCCTTGCCTCCGCAACCTTGCTGTAACGATGTTTTTCATCGTTAACGTATGCTCACCGCACGAATCTCCCTCTGTAACGCTGTAAAACAAGCTTAACTAC
>NZ_JBFTQB010000586.1:0-4164 GCF_056398785.1 Paenibacillus sp. 01T422
GAACGATTACCGGACAAGCGCTGTATGCAGACAGAGATCCACATTTGCCCAAGGTGGATGCCGTTACAGGTCTTCTTGCCCCACTTGCACTTGACTACAAAATTAATGGGAATGCGGCAAGTAAAGAGAAATTTTTTGATGTCTTGGATTATGTCAATGACCAGGGATGGGCAGAGGGAAGTACGATGGGAACGCAGGATCATCAAGAGCTAAGAAGCACAGGGTACTACATTGGCTTATACATTATGAGAGACGAGATCAAGAATCGGAGCAGAGCACTCTTTGATAGAGAATTAAGGACCGCTTTCTGGTATTCTAAGCTCGGCAGGACCTTTGATACATCTACTTATTCGGAAACCACTGCGGATGAGCTCCATACGATGATGGTGTCTCAATTGCTCTATATATTGTGCATGGACAATACACCTCAGAAGGTGCAATACATGAAGGGTTATCTCGATAAGCTCAATCAAGCTCTGGCCATAGCTCCCGGATATGACGGCAGTATAAAGGCGGATGGAACGCTTTTCCATCACAATGGCGCATACATGAATACCTATGGTCCCCAAGCAGCGCGAGGTGGCACTTATCTGGCTTACCTACTGGGGCGCACGCAATTTGCGGTAACGGATAGCTCCTTCAATAACTTGAAAAATGCACTGCTCACATTGGAGCTGATGTCCAGCAAATATGTTATTCCCATCGGAGCAACAGGTAGAGTGCCGGGAAGCGTAGTACCTACGGTGCAGAACATGGTGGCATATGCCTATCTGGCTGCTGCCAAAAATCCAGTTGAGCAGGATATGACCAGCAGCTTTAAAAGATTGTGGGATACGAACGCAACCCAAGCCTTAAATAAAGCGGACGGATTTCTTACTTTAAGTGACTATCAACTCATTACTGAGCTGGTTGCCAGTAATACTCCTGCGAAACCGGATCCAGTGGGCTTCTGGGCGAAACCGTATGGCGGGTTTGTGATCAATCGGACAGCCGACAGATTGGTGAGTGTTAAAGGCTGGAGTAAGTATGTATTCAACGCCGAAAGCTACGACTACTTTAATAATTCGAAACTTGCTACTCTTGTTACAAATGTCTATGGTAAATATACGAGTTATGGAACCTTACAAATTCTAAATAATAATCTGTCCCTGGGTTTAGACGCCAGTGGAATAAATATTGAAAAGGGCTGGGATTGGGCACGTTGGCCCGGGAGCACAGCCAAGCACTTGACCGTGGATGAAATAGAACGCACGGATCATGTTTTTGCTAACGAAACGTATTTGGGCGGCGTGTCTTTCAACAATCAATACGGAATCTTTGGCATGAAACTGACTGACAATGAAGATACCAGCTTTAAGGCAAATAAAACGACATTTTTCTTTGGAGATAAGTTGGTTTGTCTGGGCTCTGATATCGTAAATTCAGATACCAGCCACCTAACAGAGACGGTTTTGTTCCAGTCGTGGATGCCAAACGATTCCATGCCGTTCTGGTATAATGGTACGTCAATAACGAGTTCGACTTATAGCAATGTTGTTCAGGATACGTCGAAAATCTGGATGGTCGACCCTTATGGAAATGGCTATGTTATACCTAATCCGAAAGGGACTATCATAAATAGAGGCGTGCAAAACTCAAAAAACTCAGCAGGGACTACGAACACATCGGGCAATTATACAACAGCTTATATCAATCATGGCGCAGCACCTCAAGCAGCTGGATATGAATATGCGATCAAGCTAGGCGCGGGTACATCGGGCACCGAAGCTTTCGCTTCCAARTTATAATATACGGTCATGCAGAAGGACAGGAAGGCTCATATCGTAAGGAATGACGATCCAGGATTGCGCATGACAGGATACGTCGTCTTCGATAGCACTTCTGATATAAAAAAGGGAGTATTGCAGCGGGTCAGTGACCCTATGATGCTTATGATTCAGAATGTTGACAGCAACAGCCTGAATTTAAGCATGTCAGATCCGGATCTGAGGTTGAAGACCGTACGGGAAGACACCTCTGCGCCGAGTGTCATGAAACAGAATACGGTGACCTTGCAAGGCATATGGGCCTTGAGGCAGCCTAGCCCGTTTGCCAGAATAATAAGTGCAACAGATTCTAAAACAACGATTCAATTTGACTGCGTGGATGGAAAATCAATCGATATAAGCCTTGTCAAAGGAATTCCAGCGAGTTGAATAGAAGAATAGAATTATAACCTATTACTAACCAGTAACAGATACTGCGAAGGAGGAGAAGGAAGATGGCTGAGGTTCTATTATTTCATCATGCGCAGGGACTGACCAAAGGTGTTCATATCTTTGCTGATGAGCTTAGAAAAGAGGGTCATATTGTACATGTTCCTGACCTCTTCGAAGGTCGGTTGTTTACCACTATTCAGGAAGGCATGGCCTATGTCAAGGAGATCGGGTTCGAAGAGATTATGGAGCGAGGCGAACGTGTTGCAAATGAGCTTCCAAGAAACATGGTCTATGCAGGGTTTTCGTTAGGTGTATTGGCTGCCCAGAAGCTCGTCCAGACTCGGGAGGGCGCTAGCGGTGCGTTGCTCTTTTACTCCTGCGTTCCAACCGCGATGTTCGAATCACCTTGGCCAGCCGATTTACCGGCACAGGTTCATAGCATGGATGCTGATCCATATTTCGTTGACGATGGTGACATTGAAGCGGCTCGTGAGCTCGTGGCTTCGGCCAATCATGTCGAACTTTTTTTGTACCCAGGCGACCAACACTGCTTCGCTGACAGCAGTTTGCCTTTTTATGATGCTGAAGCTGCGGCATTGCTAATGAAGCGTGTACTTGAATTCCTCCGTCAGTTCAGGTAATGGTTTGTGTTGAGCACTCCACCCCATGAGATTTGAGCGGTTTCTCCCTGACAAAGGGAACTACAGGGCGCTATTTCATCGAAATAGGCTCTCTTTCGCGTAGAGGGGAACTGTGGTCCTCTATTTGTCCGTTTTCTTAAAGAAAACGGGATTAGTGCTCAAATAAAGCCCTGTAGTTCCGTTGGAACGCGGAAACGGGCTGAATTTGCTAGAATAGCGGCTTGTAGTTCCTCAAAGGTGTATCATTGATGGGAACTACAATTTATATTATCAGATTCTTGCATGTATAAGATGATGGCATGAAGCACAAGATACGCGAGAATAGATCATGAAGGAGTTCATATATGACACTGATATCAACGAGTAATAACGTTCTTACGTTTATTAATGTGTTCACAGTGGAACCTGAAAATCAAGAACGTTTAATCGATTTGCTCACTAGTGCAACTGATGTGTCCGTTCGGTATGCGCCCGGATTTATTTCTTGCAGTCTCCATCGGGGGACAGAAGGGACTAAAGTTACCATGTATGCGCAGTGGAGAAGTGCGGAGCAGTACCAAGCGATGAGAAATGATCCTAAACCTCTTCCTTATCTTCAGGAAGCAATGAAGATAGCGACATTTGAACCAGGCAGCTATGAAGTCGTCAAAACGTTCGAACCCTTCACGGAATAAGCTTCTATCTACTTGACATCTACCTCGCGATCGTACTAATGTTAATGCCAAGAGGTGGATTACATGAGCAAGAAAAAGGACATAATGGCTGCCACACTCGACTTAATTGACGAAGAAGGACTTCAATCGGTTACCTTCTCCAAAATATTTAAGCGAGCCAACGTGGGGTCTGGCACAATGTATAACTATTTTGCCAATAAAGAAGAACTGGTTAATGCGGTGTATAAAGAAGCACGGATGCTAATGGGGGAGTACCTGTTAAAGGGCTATAATCCCGATTCGAGTTTATATGAGCGCTTTAGATGCCTTCAGTTAAATAGATTGGAGTTCGGCATTCATTGTCCCAAGGAGTTCATGTTTATCGACAGCTTTTCGTATTCGCCATATATCTCGCCAGAGTTGCGCAAGATGGATGATGCCAATAACTCTAGCGAAGTAATTCTTTCTTTGATTATCGAGGGCCAGAAGCAGGGGATCATCAAAGAAATGGACTCTCATTTGTGTCACCAGCTCATCCACGGGATGATTGCTTCTATTCTGAAAGGATATTATGTCCAGAAATATCCTATGAATGAACTCCAGATTCAACAAATTATGGAGGCATCTTGGAAAGCAATTCTCGTCTGAAAACAGTCTTTGGGACTTTTGGGT
>NZ_JBFTQB010000587.1:0-4159 GCF_056398785.1 Paenibacillus sp. 01T422
GTAATTATTCATTTATTGCGATTAACATCTCTGGGAATGCCTTATTTGGTTCCATTTTATCCCCTTCGGACTTCCGACATGTTCGATTCTGTCATACGTTCCCCATACACCAAATTTCATCATAAGTTTAGTTTTTTCAGAACGTTAAACCCTGTAAGGTTTGATAAGAAAAAAGCAAAGTTGAAGGAAGACATCAACGAGTGAAAAATAAATACGGGGAGTGGTAGACAGTTGAAACCATCGGTAAATGAACGGTTCACCGTTTCGCCGTTTCTGATTTCCATATTGATTCATTCGATGCAGCTCGGAGTCAGCTATCTCTCTATGGCGATCAAACCGATTCAATGGGCTGGTCAAGATGCTTGGATCTCTGTCCTCCTTTGTGGTCTCAGTATACACGTCGTTATTTGGATGATATTTGGAATCCTCAATCGTAATGAAACAGATCTTATCCATGCTCATCTTCAAATATTCGGTAAATGGGTAGGTAGTGTTCTTAATCTTACTTTTATCGTTTTTTTCCTGTTAGGTTCCATTTATCAATTGCGACTATTTATAGAAATTGTACAAGTATGGGTGTTTCCTGATATTGAAACTTGGTCACTCGCTTTGGTTTTGCTTCTACTTGTCTATTACTGCGTTGCAGGGGGATTCCGAATCATCGTCGGTATTTCTATGATTAGCTTGGTACAACATCTTCTTATATTTTCTTTGGTATTTGCGATGCCTTTTTTTCAATTTAACAATTTATTGCCTATGCTGGATCATCCGCCGAACAATATTCTTAAAGCAGCGAAGGAAATGACGTTTCCATACTTTGGCGTGGAGATGCTCTTTTTCATTTACATGTTTATTAAAACACCACAAAAATCGCAGAAATGGGCTCATCTAGGCAATATGCTCACAACTATGTTTTATCTTATTATCATTCTTTCATTAGTGTTATTGTTCAAGCCTCTTCAAATATCAACAGAAATTTGGCCTGAATTGTCTAGTTATAAATTTGTGCGTTTTCCTTTTATTGAACATATTGAGTTTATTGGTGCCGCTTCTTTGATATTCGCTTTATTTCCTGTCATATGCCTCAATCTTTGGGCTTCAACCCGAATAATGAATATCATGTTCATCGTTAAGCGCTCGACTGTTTTGCCGATATTTTTAATTCTTGTCTTTATCGCGGTATGTCTGATACCAGATCGTAACAGCATAGAAGTAATTAGAACCTTTTTATCCAAAATAGGATTCTACTTGATATATACTTACATCCCATTTCTATATATTGTCGATTTTATCAGAATGAAAGTGAGAAGAGTGGCATGAAGCGGTATCTGTTCTTGCTAGTGGTCACATGCCTCCTGTTAACTGCGTGTGTGAAACAACAAATTATAGACAGAATCACTTTATTTATTGTTTGTGCTTTCGATGATGCAACCAACGATCAAATTGAATTCACAATAGCTGCGCCCAAGATTCTATCCAAGAAACCTGATTCCATTTCAAATCAATTGCTCTCGAAGGTTGCCCACACAAGTGTGAATATCAAGGAAATTATGGACTATCAATTAACAAGACCTATTAATCCAGGCAAACTTTCCGTGATATTATTTGGAAAAGATTTGGCTGCAAAAGGACTGGTCAAGGAAATAGATGTAGCTTTTCGGGACGCTCAAGCATCACGCAGAATGTTTTTGGCTGTGGTTGACGGAGAAGCCAAAAAAATGCTTCGGGCGAATTTCAGTCCGGAGGAGGAAAAAGGGATGTTCCTATTCAATTTGCTCAATTCGAATACGAGAAGTGGGCTGCTTCTCAAACAAAATCTCCACGAGTTCGAATACGCCCTTTCGGGCAAAGGAATGGACCCGTATTTGCCGCTGCTTAAATTGGAAAACGATCAAGTTATGATCTCCGGTCTGGCTTTATTTAAGGATGATAAATATGTACGATCCATTAATGAAAAAGAAATGGGACTCTTGAAACTACTTAAAAAAAATGCCAATCAAGTAAGTTGTGAAGTCAAGCTGGATGATGGGTCCTATGTTACAGTTAGAAGCACCAGTTCTAAAGTGCACTACCGAGTCAGCAATGAGAAAAATAATGAGAATGTAATCATTAACCTTAATATGAAAGGTGAAATTAATGAATCGAGAAGCGTTTACTCTCCTAGTCAAGATTTGCAGGCCATAAAGAAGGGGCTAGAAAATGAAATTACTACAACAGGTATGCAACTGATTAATTCATTTAAAAAGGAAGGGATCGACCCACTCGGATTAGGGGATTTTGTAAGGAGTAGAACGCGAAATTGGAATGAAGTTGAATGGGAAGATGGATATCGAAACTTGAACGTTCGGTTGAATGTTGAGGTTAATATTAAAGAGATGGGCATCAAGAAATAAGATGATCTTAGCGCCATTACAATGTTCTTACCACATACCTTGGGAATAAAAATCAGTGTTTCCATCCATACTGAGAAGGTACAAATAGATCCTTATCGGGGTATATAAACTTGGCACAACAACTAACCAAACGCTATTCCCATTTAATGCATAGCATTCCATCTAATTCGAGTATTGAATACCCACTGAATCCGTGGATTCCTCTATGGTGGTCGGCAGCCTTTCCGGGTTACGGGCATTGTATGGTCAATTATCCACTGATTGGATATTCGCTTATTATCTTCGAATTCACCATCAACAATCTGGCAAAAGTAAACAAAGCTATTTATTTGTCCATGTTAGGCGATTTCCAAACAGCAATTGATGTTATTGATCTTCGTTTTTTCTATCTATACATAGGTGTGTACGTGTTTACAATGTTCGATTCATACCGCAGATGTGTAGATATGAACAATAATTACGTATTATCTTTTCGAACCACAACTTTGACGAAGACGACTAAGGCATCCTCCTTTAGTGTAAATACCTTGAACAAGGTTAGCCCTATTACAGCTACATATTGGGAAATGATTATGCCCGGTCTTGGTTCCTTGTATTTAAACCATCTAATTTCCTTCTTTTTTAGCATAATTACGTGGGTAATAACGATAGGCTTCTCTAAGTTTTATGTCGCTGTGTACTACACGTGTATTGGCAATTTTGAAAAAGCGAAAACGATATTAGACCCACAATGGTACTTGTTTATTCCGTCAATCTACGGAGGATATGTGTATTTCGCCTATTCGCAGGCTGTCATTACGAACTTTCAATTTAAGCTCTCTCAATCGCAGTTTTTGCGTTCCGAATACCAAAGTGCCTCTTTCAACATACCACTTCCAGTCCGGGCAGGAGGAAAAACAATGTATATCGTTGCCTCTTTTGAGCACTCGACTGCAATCGAACTAGCCTTAACCGAACTTGAACAGATGGGTGTCGAGAAGTCAGATATGTTCGCACTGCCGCTGCGAGTACGTAATGAGAAGAAGAAATTATTCGATAATGCGCATTACTCGGATGGAGTTAGCTATGTTGATCTTGCCACCATTTTAGGATCTATCTGTATGCTCCTTGGGGGCATATACGGCTTTGTGCTTAAACAGGGACCAATTCTATGGGCGCTATATGGATTGGTAGGCGGTGGGGTACTTGGTTTCCTAATCAAGTGTCTCGTGATTAAAAAATTGCCTTCGCTAGATCTGTTCGGAAGAACGAAAGCGACAGAGGTAGTTATGATGATACGATGCGAATCTGCCGATGATGATAAGATAAGGAACATTTTATGGAACAATAAAGCGCTAGGATTAACGGAGTACGATCCCAACCATTGAAACAAATAAAAAGGGGCTGTCCAAAAAGGTCAATAGACCTTGAGGGATCAGCCCCAAGGGGAAATCGTAGTGGACATTATCTAATTTGATGCAAATAGTGCAGCAAATTTTCATATTATCGATGGTTTCGGAGATAATCTTGCATTTTGTGCAGTTAATCTCGTCGATGCCATCGAAAATAGAGTAATGTCGCAATATTTGATGTGCTTTTTACATCATTTCGTAATTATAGCTGGTTCAGATGCGGATTTACTGCACTTTTTACATCATGTACTACCATCAAGTGTACGTTGAAAAGCCACCCGACAACTGGAGCTATGATGAGAAAGATGATGTGCGGCTTGGCGAAGAGGGCTGCCCTCAAGTAGATTTATCTACTTTTGAGGGCAGCCCCTATTT
>NZ_JBFTQB010000588.1:0-5669 GCF_056398785.1 Paenibacillus sp. 01T422
GCGTATTCTCGCCCCAACAAATACCAAGCCATTTTATGATCAGGATGCTCTTTGACATATTTCTTAAGATACAGCGGATCTTCGATCGGATTATGCTGAAAAAAACGTTCCAGCTGATCTTGGCGATGATTATTTTTCACCCCGGATACCTCCCCGCACGAACTTCGAGACTAACTCTCTCAAATTTATCGGCAGATGAGGCTTGGAGTTGAAGCCTTAATTAAAAACGAGCCTAACAAGGTTTCCCCCGTTAGACTCGTTTAACTCTTATTTCACAAAAGATTTTGTACGTAAAATCGCCGTCTGAGTGGCTTGATCCCACTGCACATCCAAACCAATCTGTTCCGCGAAGAAGCGAATCGGTACATACGTCCTATCCTGTTTCACATAAGGCGATACATCCGTAGCTTGCTTCACATCAGCTTGTCCTGCCTGTTTAAGAACAACACCTGTTTCACCAATTGTTAGCTCCACTGTCGTGTTTCCTTTCATTAGCTGGACAACTTTTGTACCCGCTTGTTCGGCATATTTGACTTCGAAACCAAATGTTTCACTGATCGCGCGAACCGGAACCATCGTCCTTCCATCCTGAATCTCAGGCTGAGCATCGAAAGAAATCGCTTTATCGCCATTTACGACTTTAATTCCCTGACTGGCTAAATTTGCAGGTAAATGATACGGCGTAATTTTACGGATTTTGTTGTTCGAAGCATCTGCAACGATCATATTTCCTTGAGCAGTTACTAATACATCACTCGGATTGTAAAATTCAGCAGCCCGCTCCACCCCGTCGCTCTCACCCGTTTGAACCGTACCGGAGATCGTTGTCAGCTTGCCGTCCAACAAATAACGAATCGCATGATTTAAGCTATCCGCAATCAAAACTCCACCTTCAGAAGTGACGGTGAGTCCTTTTGGAAAGTCAAACTTAGCTTTCAATGCATCACCATCGGCATAGTCTCCGCCTGCATATAGTTCATTTTTGTCATAAATCGTATTATTGCTTAGAAGTGTTGTAGATCCAGCAACCGTCTTCACAGTGCCAGCTTGTAGATCTATATAACGCACGCGTTGATTACCCGTGTCACTCACATATAGATTTCCTTTATTGTCCAAAGCAAGACCCGCTGGCTCGTTGAATTTCGCATCAGATAGGCTACCGTCTTGGTACTCACCAGCAAATGACGCTTCTCCTGGACGAATCAGAATTGCACGGGTAGATGCCGCATTCAGTGTTGAAACCGTGCCATCTGCAGCAATTTTACGAATCACATGATTGAGTGAATCCGCAACATACACAATTCCGTCAGCTGTTACCGCAACATCACTCGGATGATTGAAGCTTGCATCCGCTCCTTTGCCATCCTTCTTACCGGGAACACCATTTCCTCCAAGTGTGGTAACTTGTCCGTTTGTATCCACTTTTCGAACTGCGTTATTCGCAGAGTCGGCTACGTACACATTCCCCTTACTATCCACTGCCAAACCTGCTGGTGCATTAAAAAAGGCTTCAGAAGCTTTGCCATCAAGAAGTCCCCCTGTTGGGAATCCTTGGCTGTTCGTGGTAACAACGACCTCTGGTCCTGCGAACGTCGTGACCTTGCCTCCTGAATCCCCAATTCCCGCAAAGGTCGTAACATCCGCAAGGATTTGGCCATCGCTTGAGCGCAGCGCATCTGCAGACAAGCCAGCCGCCCACGCGGATGAACCTCCAAGTAAAGTCGCAGCCGCTAGCGTGGATATAAGTATATGTTTTAATGGTTTCATAGGTTTCTCCTTTCGTTAATAATTCTATTAAACACCAGTATGGAGATCTAAAGTCGCCGGTTGAATGCTAGACTCCACAATCGGGATTGTCTGAACGGAAGTTCCATTTTTACGTACAATGATAATTTTTCCAACACTAACCTCTTGATGTCCATAACCTTCTAAAGGAATTGTCACTAGTTTTTGAAGGCCAGAGACCTTAATATTGCCTGCATCCCCAAAACCTGTGACCGTGTAAACCAACTCTTTTTGACCATCGCCCTCATATTCTTTGATATGCTCGGCATAATTCGTGCTGTTATCTCGTCCAAAAATCGTCCCATTTACAGTTGGCATATCATCACTATAGTAAGTATTTGTACCATAGAACAAATGGACTTCAACACCATAAATATCATTAGAATCAACGAAATCGCTCAAATTAATATCCAAGTTGTATGTATTCGCATTTGGACTTGTTTCATTTAATGACGCTTTTAAGCTTACTGCTGGCGCTGGTGCCTCAGGTGTACCTGGATCAGGGTTGCCTGGATTGCCCGGATTCCCTGGATCAGGATTGCCTGGGTTTGTGTTTCCGCCAGAACTTCCCCCAGAATTCGAGTCTCCGCCAGTCGCTGGTGCCACCGGTGGCTTAACAGCTTCCGATTCCTTCAACTTCGCTAAAGCATCCGCTCTAGCCTTCTCTTCGGCCGCTTTCGTAGCTGCCTCAATTTTTTTCTTCTGTTCTTCCAGCAGTTTAAGCTGCGCTTCCAGCTGCTTCTTCAACTCAGCTTGCTTCTTTTCCTGCTCGAGCTTATTTTTCAACTTCTCAGCTGCAAGCTTCTTCAATAACTCTTGTTTTTGTTTCTCTTTTTCAGCATCAACACCCGCTGTTTTATCCAAATCTTTCACTTTGCTTAAATCTAATTTCTTGTTATCCTCAGAAATCTTTTTGTTGGCGTCAGCAATGACTTTATCCATCGAAGACTGATCAAATTTCTTTTCCGCCAAAGCCTTTTTGGCAATGTTTCCAATTAAATTTTCGAAGTTCTGCTTTACTTTATCGAGCTCTTCTTTGCTCTTCACTACTAGATTCTCATCATCTGTGACTTTGCCTTCAGCAAGGTCTTTTGCTTTTTTGGCAATAAATTCATCATTTTCTTTATCAATTTCTGCTTTGTTCAGAATGAATTCTTTGATTACTTCAGGTGATGCTTGTTTAACGAAATCATCCAGATCAAGGAAATCCACTTTCAATGACAAATCCTCAGTTTCATCTCTGGAATCAAGTGAAATTTGTTGCGTTGGATACAAGTAAGTAACGGTTGTTTTCTGCTCCGACTCCTCCGTATTCGTTACTGTGGAAGCAGATACTTTACCTGCCCCTACGGCCATTTTGACGGAACCTGTAACTGGATCAACCATCACAAAGAACTGCGTTCCCCGTACACCCATGACGGCAGTCGGTGTTTCTACCTCAAATTCATCATTAGAACCGGCTAACGATTTCACTTTGACCCACAAGGAACCAGCCCATACTTTGAGCTTGGATTTCTTGTTTCCATCTGAAGAATTGAGGTCGGACACATTGATTTCCGCATTTTCTCCCAAGGTTACATCGGCATCCCCACTGCTTAAATTAAGCGTTACAGAAGAGTTAGCACCCGTATAAACGGTATCACCTTGGTTTAAACTCATACTTTCATAAGCATCGTACGATTTGGAGCCCCCGCCTT
Source organism: Paenibacillus sp. 01T422 (assembly GCF_056398785.1). Classification (NCBI taxonomy): domain Bacteria; kingdom Bacillati; phylum Bacillota; class Bacilli; order Caryophanales; family Paenibacillaceae; genus Paenibacillus; species Paenibacillus sp. 01T422. The sequence goes on from NZ_JBFTQB010000588.1 coordinate 3,483, forward strand.
TTTTGACGGTTACTTCTCCTGACAATGTCGACACCACAGCTACCCGAACGGTTTTAGCGTCTACAGGTTTCGCCAGCAGCACAGAGATCAAACTAAATATCAAACTTAAGCTTAAACATAATGAGACAAATGATTTCTTGGACATCCCCACACTGACTTCCTCCCTAGTTTCCATTTTAAAGATTCCCGATTACCTCATATACTGTTACGAGTTTTTCTTTCCCTTTAACCTTGATTTCACCGATAGACTCGATTTCAAAAAGGTCTTTGACCCGCTCATACGTCTGCTCGCTAATGAGAATTTGTCCTGGTTTTGCATTCGATTCCAGACGTGCCGACAAGTTCACCGTATCGCCGATCGCCGTATAGTCCAGACGCAGGTCCTCGGAACCAATATTTCCGACTACAGCAGGTCCGCTATTGATACCCAAACCGAATTTCACGCCTATCCCATACTTCTCGATCAATTTCTGTTCAAGCACATTCGCCTGTGACTTCATTTCAATCGCTGCGCGAACAGCCATCTCCGGGTGATTATCATATTCAATTGGAGCGCCGAACATCGCCATAACCCCATCACCTATGAACTTATCAAGCGTTCCATTGAATTTGAAAATCGCTTTCGTACACACATCCAAATATTCGTTCAGAACTTGAATGACCTGTTCAGGCTCTAATCGCTCCGACATTGGCGTAAACCCACGAATATCGACGAAAATAAGAGATATATCCTTGCGGCTTCCCCCGAGCTTGACATCTTCGCCAGATTGCAGCAACTCGTCTACTACCGATTTCGAAACAAATCTACCAAAAATCCCTGTTACCCGATTGCGCTCTTTGCGCTCGTCTAAATAATGACTTACTAATGACCATATGTATATCGTTACTAAGGCAAATTGCGGATAAACGAGTGGAGCAAAAGTTGAGCCTGCAATATAGAAGGCTAACCATACACCGCCATAAATCACGAACATGCCAATAAAAATAAATAGCGCGGTCTTTCCTTTGAATCTCTCAAACAAGTAAATGGCTAGCAAGGAAATTAATAGAATAAGACCAATCCCTACTGGTGTACTTGTGTCTTTATAAAATTTACTTTCCAATAAAGTTTGAATCATATTGGCATGTATTTCGATCCCAAACATTTTGACAGAACTGATCGGCGTAGGATATTCGTCCTGCATCGCTGTAACGAAAGGCCCAACCAGCACAATGCTGCCCTGCAAAGGTAGTGGATTTTTACTATTCAAGACATCCACGAATGAAAGCATTTCGTATCCGGTCGTAGCATCTACTTTCTGTCTAGGTAATGTGAAAAACTCAGTAGTTACTTGATTTCTCTCATTCGTTGGTAAAACGATACTACCGCGCTTCCATTCTCCCGTCGCCGCATCTCTCTTAACCTTTTCTTTGTCGTCAAGAACTAAATTGGCAAGTGCAACGCTGAAAGCTGGTATGAAAGTCCCATTCTCATCCGGTAGTCCAACGGGAAGCTTTCGGGCTTTTCCATCCTTATCGACAAAGACATTAATATGTGCCATCTGCTGTTTGTTAGTGGTTAATGTTGCCGTAGGGTAGTCAACTTTCTCAGGTACTAAGTCTCCTGCTTGCTGCTGTTTGGAGGGATAATTGATTTGAACGGGCAGGATAACATTATGATATTTGGCTAACACATCAGCCAAAGCTTTATCGTCTGCGGGGTTTTTTGAAGGTTCAGCTAAGACCACGTCAATGCCGATTGCAGCTGCGCCGGATTGCTCCAGCTTTTCTATCAATTGCGCGTAAGTTGTTCGGTCCCAAGGGAATTTCCCGATTGCCTTTAAAGATTTCTCATCAATCTTGACAATTTTGATCCGATCCTCAGGTTGGCGTTCATCGACTGATTTGGCTTTACGCAACACGTCTTGGAGGGGACCTTCAATGAAATAAAATAATCCACTCGAGTTCACCGTGTAGAAATATGTCGACAACAGCATCAACACAAGTCCTGCTGCCAACGTATTGATCCATTTCTTTTTACCCATAAGAGCCTCCCCATGCATACTAGCTTCATTGTAAGATGGAGGGAAACAATTGGCAATGAATTGTTACAAAAAAATACAAATTGTAGCAAAAAAAAGCTCAGTCCCATTGCAGGAACTGAGCTTTTTCGACATATTGTGGAACACTCCACAAATTGAGTTATGA
>NZ_JBFTQB010000589.1:0-7176 GCF_056398785.1 Paenibacillus sp. 01T422
GTTATTGGTAATGAACCTAAGTCAGGACTCAAATTCGACCGCAAAAAGGCCGTCAAGCAAGTAGAAGCATTATGCGAGCAGTATCGCTTGCCGATTGATCCATCTAAGAAAGTGGCGGATATTCCGCTTGGCATGCAGCAGCGTGTGGAAATTTTGAAGGTGCTGTATCAGGGTGCCGACATTATTATTTTGGATGAGCCGACTGGGGTCTTGACGCCGCTTGAAGCGAAGGAGCTTCTCGTTATTATGAGAAATTTGGCTAATCAAGGGAAGAGTTTTATCATCATCACGCATAAGCTTCATGAAGTGATGGAAATTGCTGACCGGGTTACTGTCCTTCGTGATGGGAAAGTAACGGGAGAGCTGGATGCTGGTGCAACCAATGTTGAGGATTTGTCCAAGCTAATGGTGGGCAGGGAACTGCTGCCTACGACCAAAAGTGATGTGAAACTTGGTGAAACCGTGCTACAGGTCAAAGATGTTTCCATAATGGGGGGCAAAGGCAAACCCGTGCTGGATCAGGTTAGTTTCCAGGTCAAAGCTGGAGAGATCGTTGGTATCGCAGGTATTTCAGGGAACGGTCAATCTGAACTTCTTCAAGCTATTTCTGGACTCCAACTAATTGACCGTGGGGAAATTCGGTTGCTTGGCGACAATCTGAAAGGGCGTTCTGTACAGGAAATCAGAAACGTTGGTCTTTCGCATGTTCCGGAAGATCGGTATCAATGGGGTGCTGCGAAAGAAGGCACCGTCTTAGAAAACGGAATAATGGGTCATCACAGAACTCGCAGCCGCAAAGGCTTTTTACAAGGAAAAGAGCTGCGTCAAATGGTGGGTGGCTTCATTCAGCAATTTCAGATTAAAGCAGGATCGCAAGATGCGAAGGTGAAGTATCTATCCGGCGGCAATCTGCAAAAGCTGATCGTAGCAAGAGAAATTGCGCAGAAACAACCATTTCTTATTGCAGCAGAACCGACTCGTGGCGTTGATATTGGAGCCATGGAGCTCATCCACGAAGAATTGCTTCGCAAACGTGACGAGCAGGGCGCAATTTTATTAGTTTCCTCGGAGTTAACAGAAATTCTCAAGCTTTCGGATCGTATTATTGTCATGTATGAAGGACGAATAGCTGGCGAGATTTCTGCCGAGAACGCAACGGAGGAGCAGATTAGCTTGTGGATGGCGGGAGGAGTTTCTCATGCTTAAAAGTCGTTTCCCTATAAGCGCTTGGGTCCAACCGCTGCTTGCCGTCATCATCGGATTATTAGGCGGGGCGATTGCCATTTCATTGATTGGCGGATCGGTTATTGACACCTATGCACAGATGTGGAAGGGGGCGTTCGGTAATTTCTTTTTCATTACGAATACGCTAACCCGGGCAACGCCGCTGATTTTGGTTGGTTTAGGTGTATCGATCGCTTTCCGTGCAGGATTCTTCAACATGGGATCAGAGGGTCAGATGATTCTGGGCGCATTATCCAGCGCAATGACTGCTCTTTATTTACCTGGACCAGCGCTATTTAAATTATTGGCTGCTATACTGGCCGGAATCATTGCCGGCGGTATTTGGTCGGCGTTTGCTGGCTGGCTAGATGCCAAGTTCAGAATGAATTTGATCATTACAACACTGTTAATGAACTATATAGCTGCTTTATTTGCTGGTTATATGGTGGCCTATCCTTTTAAAGATAAAACAGGTTCAGCTGCTCTTGCTCAAACGATGATGATTGAGAAAGGGGTCTGGCTGCCCAAATTATTTCAAGGAATGAGCATTCACGGTGGCTTCATTATTGCGATTGCTCTCGCAGTTCTTCTCTATCTGTTTATTAAATATACGGTTGCCGGTTATGAAATTCGTATGTTAGGGTACAATCCGCTTTTTGCTGGATACGGAGGCGTGAATAGAGGGAAAGTGATGCTGGCCAGCATGTTTGCCAGCGGCGGGTTTGCTGGGTTGGCTGGCGCAATCGAGGTTCTCGGCATGCAGTATCGATACACAGATGGGATGATAACGAATCCTGGTTATGCGTGGTCCGGCATTATGGCGACTCTGCTATCAGGTGCTCATCCTTTGGGTACAGCAATTGCGGCTCTTCTTCTTGCGGCTTTGCAAACAGGAGGTATGGGTGTTGAGCGGAACACGAGCATCCCATTAGAGATCTCAAGTGTTATTCAGTCTTTACTCATCTTGTTTGTTACGGCGAAGTTCAGTTATACCCTATGGAAACGACGGAAAGGAGGCAAAGGCGATGCAGCATCTTCTTGATGTGTCATTATTCAGCTCGATGATTCGGATGGTGGCTCCGATACTGCTTGCTGCACTCGGCGGGGCCATATGTTCCAGAGTCGGCTTGTTTAACGTAGGCTTGGAAGGTTTCGTGTTAGTCGGCGCGTTCTCGGCGATTGTGGGCAACTTTTACACAGGAAATGTTCTGGCAGCTGTTCTTATTGCTGTTGTCGCCACGATGCTCTTTTCATTAATTTTTGCTTATATAAGTATTCATTTGCAGGCGAATGTCATCGTTGTCGGTATTTCGTTTAATTTCCTGGCGCTAGGATTGACTGCGTTTAGCTTGCGGGCGATTTTTCATGTCAAAGGCGCTTTCTATGATAAAAATATGATCGGACTGCCGAAATGGGATATTCCGTTCATCAAAGATATTCCCGTAGTAGGGGAGATTATTTCAGGGCATTCACCGCTTGTATATTTGGCCTTTATCCTTGTATTTGTCCTTCAGTATTTTCTATTCAAGTCTGTATTGGGATTCCGATTGATTGCGGTTGGTGAGAATCCGATTGCCAGCAAAAGCATCGGAATCAAGGTGAATCGGATGCAGTACTTGGCAGTTCTTATCTGCGGAGTGCTCTGCGGATTGGCTGGCGCGCAGCTTTCGCTGGGACAAGTGACGATGTTCACAGAAGGAATGACTGCCGGAAGAGGTTTTATTGCTCTAGTAGCAACGATGTTAGGCCAAGCTAATCCGATTGGCGTTATGGCTTCCAGCTTGCTATTCGGCTTAATGGATGCGTTTAGTATCCGATTGCAGGGCTTCTCCTTGCCCACCCATTTTACACAAATGCTGCCCTACGTTGTGACATTGCTGGCAATGCTTTTCTTCCGGAGAAGCAATTATTTGGCTGATGCGCAGAAGGCGAATGGCAGCTCCCGATAAGGAAGTAACGGAGGATGACAGATGCACAAAGATAGCAAAGCAGAGCGCATCAAGCGTATGAATATTCCTGCTGTAGATGTTCCATCGGAAATTGCGGACAGGGTTCCACCTGGACAGGCTGTCACAGAGAGATTTCCGATCCTTCACGAAGGTGAAGTGCCGAAGTATGATATGTCCACGTGGTCGTTGCGTGTGTTCGGTGAGGTTGCGGAGGAGAAATCCTTTAGCTATGAAGAGCTGCTTGCGCTACCTCGGACGCAAATCATTTGTGATATTCACTGTGTAACGCGTTGGTCAAAGCTGGATACGGCTTGGGAAGGTGTACTTTTTCGAGATTTCCTTAAACTTATCAACGTGAAGCCAGAAGGCAAGTATGTCATGCTGCATGCAGATAATGAGTATGAAACGAATGTTCCACTCAATGACCTGATGGGAGACCATATTTTGCTCGCCATGAGTTATGATGGCAAACCGCTTACACCTAAGCATGGTTGGCCGCTTCGTCTTGTCGTACCGCATTTATATTTCTGGAAAAGCGCCAAATGGATTCAGGGTATCGAATTCATGAAGGAAGACCGTGAAGGATTCTGGGAGCGCAATGGTTTCCATAATGTAGCAGACCCATTTGAAGAACAACGTTTCTCAGGGGAAGCTATTCCGATTCCGGAAGACGAGTGGGTTAGAAAGGAGTTCGATTAGATTGAAATTATCCATTTTACAAGTAAATACAGAGGATTTGAGTCCATACGCGATTGTTTGCGGGGATCCATTCCGAGCAGAAGCGATTGCACGCAAGCTGGACAATGTTCGTGAGCTGGCTTTTAGCAGGGAATATCGGACTTTCGTAGGGGAAGCGTCTGGCGTAGCGATAACCGTTGTCAGTCATGGCGTTGGATCGCCTGGAGCTGCTGTTTGCTTCGAAGAGTTGATCAAAGGTGGCGTAAAGACGTTGATTCGTGTTGGAACAGAAATACAAGCAAGCAGGTGCCTTGGCTGTTGAGATGGAAATCTCAGCGTTATATGTCATATCCTCGCTCCGCGGAGTGCGTGCTGGAGCGATAGTCGCGCTGGATGGCTACGCAGATGCGGATTTGAGAGAAGTATATGATCCGCACACGGATGTGGTTTCTGGAGCTGTTGAGCGGGAGATTGAAGCTGCTATACGTGCCATAGTCAAATTGAATCAGTAACGTGTACGAAATAGAAAAGAGGTCAATCAGCATAAGCTGGTTGGCCTCTATTTGTATGGCTACAACTGCATCTAAGTCGTCTCGGTGGTGCCCGAAAGCTGCTGGGTCTAGTAGAAATTAGCTCCCCCAATTGCTAGTCTCCATGAACGAAACTCAGCTGAATTAGCTGGAAAATGTACCGTTATTCGGAGCTACTTCGGTCCCTGGGAGGGGATAGCTGCAGAAACTACATCTAAATCGTCGGCAGTGTACGAAAACAGCAGAAATTGATGAAATTAGCGGTAGAAATTCCACTTAATTGGGATGAAATGGATCGCTTGTGGAAAATAGCAGGAACAATCGGCGTTAATTTAGATAATCAAGCTTGCTAGTAGTAGTGGTCAGTAATAGTAGTCATTGGTCAGTTGGTCAGTTGGTCAGTTGGTCAGTTGGTCAGTTAGTCAGTTGGTCAGTAGCGAGTTAGTCAGTCAGCGGTCATTGGTCAGTTAGTCAGTTAATCAGTAGCGAGTTAGTCAGTCAGTGGTCATTAGTCAGTAGCCAGTAGCCAGTAATCAGTAGTGAGTGTCAGTAGCCAGTAGTCAGCCGGCATTCTCACATACACCCAATTCCCGTCGCTCGGTTGAAGCATTGATTTTCTGTGCTCCTCTACCACTCCAGGATGCCGCTATTAACGCGCTTATCTCCGATTGACATCAAATATATGCTTGAACTGATTAAACTTGTCTACCGCTTGCGCACGGGACTTGACGCCTAGTTTCTCGTAAATTTTGCGGACGTAATTATCGACAGTACGTTTGCTCATATGTACTTCATCCGCCATCTGTTCGTTGGTTAAGCCTTGAACAATCATCGTCATCATGTTTACTTCATCATCGTCCAATAAATCCGTCTGATGCAAATTTCCGCTCGATACTCTCATTTTATGAAAAACAGGAACAGGTACTACCGTAAAATTCTCCATTAAGAGAGTTACTAAACTCTTGATGAGCGTCCCGCTGGACTCCTTGGAGATTACTGCGCTAACCTCGAGCCCAATCAAATGGTTATAGAGGTGAGATAATTCAATTCCGGAGAAAATAACCAGATGTGTCGTAGGATATTTTCCTTTGATAATTTTGGCAACTTCATCACCGTACTGATCTGGCAAATTAAAGTCTAGAAAAACAATATCCGGCACATGCAAGTCCATGAGTTCTAGGCATTGCTTGGCATTACCAGCAATCCCAACGATTTGCACACCGTCAAGTTGTTTTAAAGTACTGGAAGTTGCCTCAGCCATTAATGGGTGATCATCTACAATTAAAATTTTTGATTGCTTGTTCATGCAGTACTTCCTTCCTGTGTAGGTATGGGAATCCGAATGGTGAGTTCAACGCCGCTTCCCTTATCTGACAGAAGCTCTAGATGTCCACTCAAATGTAAGACTCGGCTTTTCATCTGTTCTAGTCCAAAGCCGGAGTTAGCAATCGTTCGAAGCCTTTTGTCCTTGGCGAGTGCTTGGGGGTCAATGCCAACCCCATCATCCTTGTAAAATAAACACAAGTAATTCTCAACGACCGCCAATTTAATGATGACTTTCGTGGCATTTGAATGCTTCTTGGCATTGTGCATAAGCTCTTGAAAGATACGGAAAGTATGCTTCTTGATATCGATATCGAGCCTTTCAATGATCAAAGCTCCTTCAACATGGAACTGAGTTTCATATTCGTTTAAGCCAATATCCAGATCCAATGTTGCTTGAATGGTTTGAATTAATCCAATATTTTGAAGCAGATGCGGATTGAGTTCGAAGCAGCTTTGACGTAAGCTTTCATTGACCAAATCCAGATGCTTGATTGCTTGAACCACCTGCTGTTGATCCTCGTTATTATTGATAAAAGAAATTAATCTTCTACGCACTAATAAAATGTCCTGCATGGTCGTATCATGTAGATCCGTAGCAATTCTATATCGTTCTTGTTCCTGTAATTCAAAAAGCGATTTGCGAAGCCAAACGACGTCCTGACCGGCTTCCTCATTGGGAATTTGCGAAGCCAAATCATGCAATTTGACCGTTAATTTACGGATCAGATATATATTTTCCAAGCTAACTGCCAAATAAGAGATGATCAGACTTAACCATTGACGTTCCTCTAGACTAAGCAGTGTGTTGGTCTTTTTCCTTGCAGTGACTAAATAGCAGGAGTATTCTTCATTCTGATTAATGACAAAAATGGAATATTTCGAGTCATCCAACCGATTCTCACGCAGATATTGTTCGATTTCATTTAAATCTAGAACTCCCTCGCCAATGGTTTCCATGGAATTCGGATATTGAAAAACGATGGCTCCGCCGTAGACGTTAAGTGTACTTACGATATCTACCAGAATGATATCTTTTAGCTCACGAAAACTCGTAATGGTTCGTAAGTTTCTGGCAATTTTCTTCAGTGCAAGCTGCAAGTAAAACTTTTTGGGAAACATGATGGCATCCAGCTTCGTAACAAAATATTCAAGCACATAAAGTAAGAAGGAGATGGTGGTTAGAATAAATAAAAAGCTTAACGACAAGTTTTTCATAGTGACTTCTTTGCCGAAAATCAGGGAAATCATGAGTACGATTAGTGTGCTTGGCACCATTGAAATAAGTGTCGTATACACAATGCGGCGAAGCAGGATATGGATATCAAACAATTGCTTGGTTAAGATCATATAAGTAAATGATAGTGGAAACAACACGACGAAATATCCCGTGTACAACGCTTTAACGAGCGGCGCTCCCGTGAACAATATAGGGAGGAAGGATAGAAATGCTAACGGTGCAGTCGAAATAA
>NZ_JBFTQB010000590.1:0-7909 GCF_056398785.1 Paenibacillus sp. 01T422
GCCAGACTGCTTGGCTTAACGATGGGGGCTAACTTAATCGGTATTTTACTGTATAAAACGAGTTCTCATGAACTGGCTCCCCTTATTTATGTTCCTCATCTGGACAGTATGGTCTGGGAACGGGGATGCGGTTCAGGCACGGCTTCATTAGGAGCTTATTTGGCTTGGAAATACAAAGAAAAGATTGTTGCCGAAATCAAACAACCAGGCGGCATGATACAAGTAAATGCTACTTATAAAGAACAAGGACTGGTAAGTCTCAGTATTGAGGGCACTGTCGGTATTGTCGCRCAAGGCAAAGCTTTTATTGACATTTATGATTACATTGCATAGGAGGAAAGTGTATGCAGGTAGCAAAAGCATTTCAAGCATCTTTGGTTGGATTTTTAGAACAATTCGATGAGTTAGTAGCATGTTATGATCATAGTCTTCAATATGGTTCACATTTAGAGCAGTTGATCAATAAGTATTCGGCTTTTATAACGAATACAACCAACAAAGAAGCCTGGGAATGGTTGGAAAAGAAAGCGCCTGAGGAATTTACACAACTCGTAGATGCATTACGAAGGAAATCATCCATTGCCGTTGCCATTATGGAGAAGTATAGAGCCCTCAGGCTCCAAAATGGCAGCTCGGAGATTACGGACTATTTTATAAATATTGAATCATGCATTGAAAAAGAGTTTGGAAGTTACGAAGCAACTACGAATTCAAAAGTGTTACTGATCGGTTCTGGCGCATTCCCTATGACGCCACTGCTGATTGCTAAACGAACGGGAGCAGAAGTTGTGGGTATCGATATCGATGATGAGGCAATTGAGCTCGGATTACGTGTTGTGGAACATTTGGGCAATCAGTTAAACATTCGACTGGAAAAAAGATTAGTCGAAGAATTGGATTTTACCCCAGCAGCAACCCATATCATCTTCAGTTCAACAGTACCCAATAAATACGAGTTGTTGAACCAATTACATGGGTTGACAAATGCAGATGTCCTTGTCGCAATGCGTTACGGAAATCAGCTGAAGTCGTTGTTTAATTACCCCATGCAAGAGGTAGATGAACAAAAGTGGCAGCTGGTTGACACGATCCTGCAACCTGACCAAGTGTTTGATATTGCCTTGTACAAAAAAGCGTAAACTTACTATGTAAATTGAAAAGGAGGTTTCAATGAGCGACTTCAAGCGAGTTTTGCTGTTAGGTAMAGGACCCACAACGATACAGCTTGCTGTATGTTTAAATAAACAGCTTCCCTGCCAGTTAGGAATTGCCGGAAGAGAATCAGCTCGTTCCGAACAATTTTTTACGGCATTAGAAGAAAGCAATCACTTGGTTCAAGTAAGCATCCAAAATGAGAGTCATCGAGCAATGGAAGGCATATGTCTGATTAATCAAGCTTTCAAAGGATACGGTTCAATTACGGGTGAATGGGATACTCTGATTTTTGCTGTAACGGCAGATGCATATATCAAAGTTTTAAAACAGATAAGTGATGACGTATTAAAGCGCGCAAGATGCATCGTTTTAATTTCCCCCACACTTGGTTCCAACAGTCTGGTAAGCAATTATATGTACCCATTTCATACAGAGGTTGAAGTTATCAGTTGCTCCACTTATCTAGGTGATACCCGATGGATACCGGAGAGGGCACATCATCACGTGTTGACAACCGCGGTTAAGAAAAAAATTTATGCAGGCTCCACACGGATTCATTCTGCCAATCTCGAAGTATTAAAGCAATTCTATGTGCAATCAGGCATTGCGTTGGACGTTTTGGCAACTCCGATCGAGGCGGAAACAAGAAACATCTCCTTATATGTTCACCCGGCGCTGTTCATGAATGATTTCTCATTGGATGCGATATTTGGAGATTTAGACACTCAGAAATACGTTTATAAAATTTATCCGGAAGGCCCGATTACGCAATATTTAATTCGAGATCTGTTGGCTGGGTGGAAAGAAATCATGAATTTGTTAGATCAACTACAGATTAAGAGACTCAATTTACTACAGTTTATGACGGATGATAATTATCCGGTTAGRGTGGAAAGTTTGTCGCGTCATGATATAGAAAATTTTAGCGAGTTTGATAGGACTCTTCAAGAATATTTATTGTATATCCGGTATACATCACTGCTCATAGATCCTTTCTCTGAACCAGATGAGGAAGGCAAATACTTTGATTTTTCTGGGGTCCCTTTTCGGAAAATGTTTATGAACAAGGAGGGTTATCTGGATATCCCCCGAATGCCGAAAGAAGATTATTACCGGACCAAGATTATACAAGGCATTATGAAATACCTAGGTTTGCAGAGTCCAACGATTGATAAATTCCTACATGCGTATGAGCGTAAAATAATTGAAGTGTCTGCTTTATATCAAAGTCAAGGATTATCAGACGCATTTACGGTTCAAAGTTTTGAAGAAGATTTACATAGGATATGCAGTGAAATAGGAAAGAACTAAGGAGGATTTACTTTGAAAAAAAGAAGTATGTTGTTCCTTCAGATTCTGATTGCGTTTGCAATGACACTCGTTGGTTGCAGCAGCAAGGAAGCCACATCAGAACAGGTAGTTAATGAGTCGGATAGCAAAAAGAATACAGAGCTTATCTATGCAACGGCTAAAGATATGAATGATATCAATCCTCACTTGTATTCGGGCTCTATGCCTGTTCAAGGGATGATATTCGAATCGTTAGTTGAGAATACGAAAGATGGAATCAAGCCTTTGCTTGCAGAATCCTGGGAAGTTTCAAATGATCAAAAAGAGTACACGTTTCATTTAAGGAAAAATGTGAAATTCCATGATGGTGAACCTTTTGATGCTAAAGCAGTGAAAGAAAACATCGACGCCATACAAGCTAATGCAGTTAAACATGCATGGATTAAGTTGTCAACGAAAATTGTAAACAGTGAAGTCCTGGATGAACATACCATCAAGTTAGTTTTGTCAGAGCCTTATTCTCCAGCTTTGCTCGAATTATCCATGACTAGACCTTTTGTGTTCTTATCACCCAAAAATTTCATTAATAAGGGCACTAAGGATGGTGTAAGTGGATACAGCGGCACGGGTCCCTATGTGTTAGTTGCGCATAAAACGAATGAATACGCGACCTTCGCAGCCAATAAAGACTACTGGAATGGTGAGCCTAAGATCAAGAAAATTACGGCTAAAGTTCTTCCATCTGGAGAAACAACACTTTTAGCCTTGCAAAAAGGAGAAATCAATTTTGTGTTTACGGATGATCGAGGCACAGATAGCATTGACGTCGAAGCAATGAATCAATTGGCAGCTTCAGGCAAGTATCAATTGGTAAGAAGTGAGCCGATGAATACGAAAATGATTGTGGCCAATAGCAGCAAGTCCGGCAGTCCGGTAAGCGAAACCTCCGTACGTGAAGCAATCTGGTACGCAATTGATCGAGAAACAATTAGCAAGAGTATTTCTAATGGCACAGAGACAGTAGCGAATGCTTTATTCTCTTCTAATGTCAATTATGCAAATGTGGATTTAAAGAAGCGAAGCTACGAACCCGAAATGGCGAAAAAGATGTTGGAGCAAGCTGGTTGGATGCTGGATAACGGGGCTGCGGTCAGAAATAAAAATGGTAAAAAGTTGGAGATGAAAGTGTATTATGACAGCAGTTCTACTTCTCAAAAAACGCAAGCTGAATTTATCCAAAGTTTATTAAAAAATGTGGGTATTCAATTGGAAATTATCGGTGAGGATTCAACATCTATTGCGAAAAGAAGGTCGACTGGTGATTATGATTTACTATTCAACCAAACGTGGGGATTGGCCTATGATCCTCAAAGCACGATAGCTGCGTTTACTGCGGAATCATCTTATTTGTACACGACAAAAGGTATTGCAGAAGCGGATGAACTGTACAAAAAAATAAAGGAGGTTACTTTGTCTACGGATGAAAATAACAGAAAGTCGCTGTATGCCGATATTATGAAAATTGTGCACGATGAGGCAGTATTTATTCCGCTTACGAATGGTAGGGTKACAATCGTAGCTCCAAGCAATCTAAAAGGCATTTCATTTAAACAAACACAGTTCGAACTGCCGTTTGAGCGGTTGATCCTTGAATAAAAATGTCGATAGGTTAATAGGTTAAGCTTTGTTGATATTACAGGAAAGCCTGTTTGGTCTTTATTAGGTCCGGCTTTTCTAAATACGTTAAAACTTACGTTGATATCATCTGTTGTTATCATCGTATTATCAATCCTACTAGGCGTTGCTTGTGCAATGAAAGAAGGAAAATGGTTGGATAAATCGATCAGAGGCATATCATTTTTTCTTACCGCTATGCCTTCTTATTTGCTTGGTTCGCTGATGATTTGGTACGTTTCTGTCAAACTTGATTTGTTACCTACCAGTGGGATGAATTCGTATCAAAGCTATATCTTGCCGGTCTCGGTGATTTCGCTCGGCTATGCCGGCATTTACTTCAGAAATGTCAGAAGCTCTATGTTAAATAACATAAACGAAGACTACGTGTTGTACGGAAGGGCTTGTGGTTTATCGGAACCAAAAATCATCAAGCATATTTTAAGAAATTCCTTGCAGGTTGCTATTTCCATCTTTGGCATGGCGATACCTACGATATTAGGGGGTACTGTAGTCGTCGAAAATGTGTTTGCATGGCCTGGATTAGGAAGTCTGAGTGTGAAATCCATTCTGGGCAGGGATTTCCCGATTATTCAAGCCTATGTACTCATTGTATCAGTGGCCTTTGTGGGATTTAATACGATATCTGATCTTATTAATGCCGCGTTGAATCCAAAATTGAGGAAGGAAATCTAATGAAGGTAGCAAAACGTTTAATGAAGGATAAGCTCGCAATGATTTCCTTGGCAACTATTGTTGTAACTTTCCTTGTTGGTCTGGGCGCTCCTTTCATTGCACCGCATGATCCTGAACAGGTCAATATGAATCTTCGATATGCAGAGTTATCTTGGAACTATCCGTTAGGGAACGACCAACTAGGGAGATGCATTTTATCCAGAATCATGTACGGAATCCGTCCAAGCGTTCTTTGGGTTGCTATCGCTTTATTTATATCTGTACTAGTTGGGTCCATTATTGGCTTCATTTCGGGATATTTTAAAGGCAAAGTGGATGCATGGATGATGAGGGTTTGCGACATCATGCTTTCTTTCCCAGGGTATGTAATGACATTAGCTATTGTTGGAATTCTGGGAACAGGACTTATGAATATATTAATTGCGTTTATTTTAATGAAATGGGCATGGTTCGCCAGAGTAATTCGAACTTCCGTTATGCAGTATTCGGAGCTGGACTATGTGAAGTTTTCTAAAGTTACAGGTATTAGCCATATTAAAATCATATATAGGCATATTATTCCGGTAACAATGTCCGATATCGCCGTTATTTCAAGCAGTGCGATGTGCTCAATGATTTTGCAAATGTCAGGGTTCTCATTTCTAGGTTTAGGCATTCAGGCCCCACATGYGGAGTGGGGAATGATGATGAACGAAGCGAGAAGTGTGATGTTCTCCAATCCACAGCTCATGATAGCACCGGGTTTGGCCATCATCCTCATTGTTTCGGCATTTAATTTCTTGTCTGATTCTCTTCAAGTTGCTCTGGATCCCAAATTAAATGCCTCTGCAAAGAACATGCAGGTAAAAGAGGTGGCTATTTAAACGATGAACATACTGGAAGTTGAGCAATTGAGAATATGGGATGCTAACACGAACGAAGTCATTGTATCAGATAGCACATTTAACTTGAAGCAAGGAAGCTGTCTAGCAATCGTAGGTGAAAGCGGAAGCGGCAAGTCACTGACTTGCCACGCAATTATGAAACTGAACAAACCATGGGTACATCAATCTGGTGATATTCGTTTTAAAGGTATAAATCTAACTTCCCTTTCAGAAAAAGAGATGAGAAAAAAAAGAGGCAAACATATTTGCATGATTGTTCAAAACGGGATGCGTGCCTTTGACCCTTCCTGTGTTGTCGGTGTTCAGATCAGAGAAAGAACCCAATTGAGATCTTGAATAAATACCCTTACGAATTGTCGGGAGGGATGCTCCAACGGCTGATGATTGCTTTGGCTCTTGTCCTCCAGCCTGAGATTATCATTGCCGATGAACCGACTACAGCGCTCGATACCATCTCGCAGTATGAGGTTGCCCAACAATTGATTCGGTTGCGGGAGAGAACAGGCTGTTCCATGATCTTTATCTCTCATGATTTAGGCATTGTCAAGAAAATAGCGGACGAGGTCATCGTCATGAGGGAAGGGACCATTATTGAAACAGGCCCCATCGAAACCATTTTTACTGAAGCGAAGCATCCGTATACGCAATATCTGATATCTAACCGGTTGGCATTGAGCTCCCATTTCAAAAAGATCATGGAGGAGAGGATACTCATTGCTAATCGTTAACAGTGTTGAAAAAGGATATCGAAAAGGCGGACTTTTTTCTAAACAGAAACAACAGATTTTGAAGAAAATCAGCTTTACATGCCATTATGGTGAATGTCTGGCCATTATTGGAGAAAGCGGGAGCGGCAAATCGACATTAGGAAGGTTGATAGCAGGAATTGAGAAGCCTGATCGCGGTTCCGTCTTGTTTGAAGGAAGGCATGTTTCGCATAGAACCGTAAGATCAGGCAACATTAGTATCGTTTTTCAAGACTATACCTCGTCGATTAATCCATTTTTTACCGTTGAACAAGCCATTATGGAACCGCTAAATATGCTAAATAAGAGTGCAGCGGAGAAACAAAACAAGCTGAATAATTTATTGAATCAAGTTGGCTTGCACTCTTCCTATCGGAATAAATACCCTCACGAGTTATCTGGGGGAGAGGTTCAGCGTGTTTGTATAGCCAGAGCCATTTCTACAGAACCCAAATGTTTGATATTGGATGAAGCGATCAGTTCTCTGGACGTATCTGTTCAAATGCAAGTGCTTAATTTATTAAAGGAATTAAAAGACATTTACAATATGAGTTATCTTTTCATTACCCATGATATTCAGGCTGCAGCCTATCTTTGTAACAAGGTTATTATCTTTAGGGATGGGCAAATAGAGGAAATGGTTCCTATTGAACATTTGAAAAATGTTCAGTCTGACTATGCAAGGAAATTATTGCAGGCGCAAATCATCTTTTAATTTAGGAGGAAGAAGCTTTGACTGGAGCATTGTCCTGGCCTTTTTTGCGTTTATATATGCTTGCTCTTCTCTTTTTTAGCGCCAATTCAATTCTGAATGTCATTATTCCTTTGCGGGGGGAGTCGCTGGGCGCCAGCAATACCTCAATTGGTTTGATCATGGGGGCGTACATGTGTACGGCTATGATTTTCCGCCCGTGGGCCGGACATATTATTAAACAACATGGTCCGATAAGAGTACTACGTATCATCCTTGTTATTAATGGCTTCGCGCTGCTTCTCTATACATTTAGCGGTTTGGAAGGTTTTTTGATTGCACGCATATTACAAGGAAGCTCAACAGCTTTTTTCTCAATGGCCTTACAGATTGGTATTATTGATGCGTTGCCGGAGAAAGACCGCTCTCAAGGGATTTCATTATATTCCTTATTTACGTATATGCCCGGTATTCTTGGGCCACTGCTGGCAATCGGCATTTGGGATGCAGGAGGGATGAACTACTTTACCATTATGCTTGTAGTCATTTCAATTTGTACGGGATTGTTTGGCTATAGTATCAAAATGAAAAAAGAGAAAAATCAGCCTGCTGAAACTCAAACGGAACAGGAAATAAGTGTCTTCAAGTCATTTGGTCAGTTAATTAAAAATCCATATCTATTTAAATGTAGCGTATTGATGCTTGTTGCTTCATGTGTTTTCGGTGCCATTACGAACTTCCTACCGCTTTATGCCACACAATTGAACCACGGA
>NZ_JBFTQB010000591.1:0-4121 GCF_056398785.1 Paenibacillus sp. 01T422
GCCTATACCTATGTAAAGTATGATCTGACAAGCATCCTGCCTCTCCTAAATTCGGACACAGAAGTAGCTCTTGCGTTCAAGGCTTCTTCGGCAACACCGACTCAACTAAGTGTATATGGTCTTCATCCCTTGCAAACCGCTGCGGATTGGTCAGAATCAACGATGACATGGAGAAGCAAATTTCTGAATTTAACGGATTCAATTGATACGATTACAATCACGAATACGCCATCTGTCTATCAGTTCAACCTTACTGATTACATCAAGGAAAGTAAAAAAGCCGGAAAATCTGTGTTAGGGCTTATGATTAAGACGGAAACCACTGGTGCAATTGAATTTAGAGGGCATGAGACGACAGAAAGTGCATCGACAGACATGATCCCGACTTTAATCGTGAACGAGCAGGGTACGAGTCTTCATGCTCCGCATCCGTATACGCCGTCGGTACCCTTCGAATATGGCAAAAACATGCTGCCACTGCACGACACACTCGTGTACAACCCGATCACTACGAATAATAAAGATGCGGACAAAAATTACCATAGCACCAACAATGTTGCATCTATTGCAGATGGGATGACTGCTGAGTTTAATAAGTCAATTGGTTACTATAAGTTCGATATTTCTAACTTGCCGGATGCTGCTCATATTGGAAAAACGTTATTTTCGGTGTGGGGACGTGATACGTCCAAAGCAACATCAGCTACAGCGACCAACTACGTTCAAATATATGGAGCTGAAAATGCGGGGAATTGGACAGAAACGGGCTTGACTTGGAATAACAAGCCAACGATAGGAGCTGCTCCAATTGCTGAAGTGTTGTACAAAGCGGCAAATGATTATCAAGATGCTGACATAACTGATTATGTGAAAGAGATGAAGCTGCAGGGTGAGAAGACGATCACACTCGTGATGGCAGCCAAAAGCAGCAATGGAATCTTTTATCATCGCGGGAAAGATACGACAGCCTCTGGGCAAATGCCGCCAAGACTTATCGTCTCCGATCCAGCGGACGTTCCTGAAGATATGCATCTAGGAGCTGATGGCAGGAGCCGACTCTATCCAGTAGACTGGTATCCGGGTTTCAAGGATAACAAAGGGCGATTCCTGCACGATTTCTCCTATGCTGGCTACCATTTGGGCGAAACGCCTATTCCCTTTACAGATGCAGCAGCAGGTATTGATGTTACCAAAGCACCTTATGGCGCTGATGCAACGGGGAAGAGGGACTCCACCCAAGCAATTCAGAGCGCGATCACAGATGCTGCGGCAAAAGGCGGCGGTGTGGTGTACCTCCCGGAAGGTACCTATCAGGTCAATCCGCCAGCTGGCAAAGATTTCTCATTGAATATCCCGGCAAGCCATATCGTGCTGAAAGGAGCCGGAACGAACAAGACGTTTATTTATAACGCAACTGAAAATATGAAATCCAAAGATACCATCCGTGTCGGAGACGGCGATTGGAAGAAGACGAATGTCTCCACCAAGCTGAGTAAAAATGTTACAGAGCCGAGTGCATTAATTCCAGTTGAAGACACAAGCGGTTTCGCAGTCGATGACTATGTTCTGATCACTTTTGAGACAACAATGGATTTCTTGAATGAACTTGGTATGCAAAATAAATGGGCGTCACGCCTTGGCAAAGTCGAGCAGCTGTTCTATAGGCAAATCGTCGGGATTGATCACGTTAATCGGACAATTACACTGGATATTCCAACTCGGTATGCTTTAAAACAAAGGGACAACATTACGATTTCGAAAACAGAGGCCCCGATTTCCGAGGTTGGTATTGAGGATTTCTCGATTGCTAATGTACAGAATCATAACAGTGGCTTAGGGGAAGACGAATACAAGGTTATCGGTACCGCTGGGTATGAAAGCGATAATGCCAAAGTAATCAATATGATTGCGGTTGCAAACAGTTGGGTGCGCAATGTTAGCACATATAAACCAGAGGGCAATTCAACCTATCATATTTTGTCCAAAGGGATCATTTTGGATCGCACTAAGAATGTTACGGTTGATCATGTCACGATGCAGTACCCGCAATACAGGGGAGCGAATGGCAATGGCTATTTGTATCAATTTATCGGCAATGATAATTTGATTACAGATAGTAAAGCGATCGCAGCGCGTCACAGCTTCACCTATGCGAATTTCTCGGCTAACGGAAATGTGCTGCATAATGTCTACTCCGAGAACTCCTCACTGATGACGGATTTCCATATGTACCTCAGTATGGCCAATCTGATTGACAACATGACGCTGAACGGGGATGGTATTTCTGGGATAACACGGGATTACGGATCGTCAGCAACGAATAGACATGGCGTTGTGACAACGGAAAGTGTGTTCTGGAACACCACCGGTCAAGCAGCACATAGCAGCAAAAATGGCATTATTATTGAGTCGGAGCAATTTGGCAACGGTTACATCATAGGGACGAAAGGTGCAGTAACCGGAGTGAATGTTAATATCGTCGGCTCGATCCCGGATACGAATACCAAACCGTTCGACATGGCGGAAGGTGTCGGTGAGGGCACGAAGCTGGTGCCTCAAAGCCTATACGACGATCAATTTACTCGAAGAACGACCGGGAAGGAGCTGGCGTTGCAGTCTCTGCTCGTCAATGGCGAGGCCATAAGCGGTATGCAATTGCTGAAAACGAAGTATGCCTATACGCTGCCATTCGGAACTACCCAGGCTCCAAAGATTGATGCCAAGCCTCTGCAATCTGGCGCTGTAATCTCCATTACACAGGCCACGGAAACGAATGGCACAGCTATCATCCAAGTGGCCAACAACCGGGCAACGCAAGAATATCGCGTTCAATTCCAAGTGGCAGCAACACCGATTTTGCCCAAAAGTTTAACAATAGCGCCAGACAAATCCGTTCCAGGCTGGAGAGCTGCTGGCAGCGTAATCAGTGTTGGAAGCAGCGGAAGGCTGAAGGCATTCCTTACACTCGATACTGATGAGGTAATTAATACGGAGAAAGCTAATATCCCTGTAACGTACAGCATAAATAACGAAGAAATTGGTACGTTAGATAACGGCTGGTTCAAAGCTAAACATGCAGGAGTGGCTAAAATAACCGCAGAAACTGTCTGGAATGGTGTGAAAGTCAGCGCTTCCGAAAATATTGAAGTGCGAGACGCGATGGCTGAGCCGGAAGGAAACTTTGCCAAAATTATCAATGTGACCGCCAGTGCAGACGATGGCAACTTGCCCATAAATACCATCGATCGTGATCCTGATTCGAGATGGTCAGCTGAGGGCAGTGAACAGTACTTACTGCTAGAACTGGAAAAAGAACAGTGGCTGGATAACATTTCCATCTTATTTTACAGCGGAAATCTGCGTTCCAATTATTTTGACCTTGAGGTTTCTTCTGATGGCATAACGTATCATCGCGTACTGACACAAGCTGCCAGTCATAAGCAAAATCCGAACCAGACGGAAACGTTTGCCTTCGATCCGGTCAGAGCTAAGTACGTGAAATACATCGGTCACGGCAATGAGCTAAATGCATGGAACAGCATTATTGAGTGCTGGGTACATCTAGCTCAGATTGATGCTCCATTTACCACGCTTAGTGTTGCTGAGTCAGTGTATGGAGGACAATTGTTCCAAACGGCATTAGGACTRGGGAACGTTACAAGTAGTGTCTATGCGGCGGTCTACGGCGTTGATTTATCAGTTACTTATGATCCCAATGTGCTTGAATTTGTTGCTGTTGAATCATTAAAGCAAGGATTTGTGATTGACCCAAGCAGCGTTCCAACTATTCCAGGAAACATTCAAATTAATGCTGCAGCAAGTGAAGCAAGTCATGCAGTGACTTCAAGGGGAGATCTGTTCCATTTAAAATGGCAAGCTAAACAGGTTTCTCACGCTGTTTCTAGCCGGATTAGCATTGCTTCAGCTAAAGTTAAGAATGGGAATGGACAAGAAACAGAAGCATTAACGACGGAACTGAGTGTTATTGTGAATGTTAAGAATGCAACGGGGTCCTCAGAGGATAAAGGACAGTCGGGCTTAGTTTCCGGAACGTTGGTGCCGAGTGTGCCAGTTGTACCTTCGAAGCCGGACATACAAGAGCCTGGGAAGCCTTCCAAGGT
>NZ_JBFTQB010000592.1:0-4121 GCF_056398785.1 Paenibacillus sp. 01T422
TCTCTAGTTATATCAAAGTTATGTTATTAAAATGATATATGAATGTATATTGTTTGTAAATTTTTGGATTTGTATAAGAGATAGTGAAAAAAAGTCCTGAACAAGTCTAAATAGTCTTAAAGTAGGTCAGAAGTATTCAGAAGTAACATTAATCGACAACCCGGAATTCTTGCATTGAAACAGGAAAAGAATTAAATTTATTGTAATGTATGATGTAGCCCTTACTTTGTTGGTAAGGGCTTTTGTTTTTATARTTAACAGTCGTTGCGCGGCGCTCTCTTCCTCCCTCCTTATAGTCTAACGACATGAATGAAAACTAAATAGGATTGGATAGGAAATCAGAGGATTTGATTATGTGAAAGCGATATCAATCTGATACTTTATAAGAGAAGTATAGTTTACTAATTATAGGGGGATCGGTATGAATAAATGGATAAAATCAACCGCAGCATTAACGCTCACGGCTAGTTTGATTGCTGGTTGCTCGTCAACAAATTCAACAACGCCAGTAAGTGTCAAATCTACATCTGCACCGGCAGTATCAGCGGGGGCTGCTGAGAAATTCAAAGACAAGTTGAGCCTTAATTTAATGAGTATCACCTACGAAGGAGGAGGCTGGCCTGACAAGCATCCTATGATTGATGAATTGAATAAGAAATTCAATGTGGACCTGAAATTCCAATGGGTTCCGGCGGATACCTACAATGAAAAGCTCGGGGTGTTAGCTGCTTCAAATTCATTCCCTGATGCCTTTTTTATCGATCTTAATAATTTCCTGAAATGGCGGGATAAGGGTGTTTTTCTGGATGTACAGCCTTTGTTAGCCAATTATCCTAATATTACGAAGGGGTTGACACCAAACTCGTTTGGCATTGGTAATCCGAATGGGAAGGTATATGGTGTACCGGTGTATACGCCGGAAACACGCGATACATTGGTGATCCGTAAAGATTGGTTGGATAAGCTTGGCATGAAGTACCCGACTACCACCGACGAATTGTATAACGTTGCCAAGGCGTTTACCAAAAATGATCCTGACGGTAACGGCAAAGACGATACGATCGGATTCTCGTTTGCTATTAGCGGGGGCACATCCTTCGGTATGATCGATTATCTGAAATACGCCTTTGGATTAGCCAACGGCTGGAAAGACGTTAACGGTGCCTTGGTTCCATGGGAATCGCAGAACAAAGAATTGAAGGATTTCTTAGGCTATTTGAGAAAGGCATACGCTGAGGGCATTCTGGATAAAGATTTTGCCGTAAATAAGAATAATGATCCGAGTGTAAAAGCTGAAGCCAACAAATTGGGGATCCATCAACTGGTTGCAACAGCTATTTATGCCGAGGGCTCTTCCGGCTCTGAGTTGAATATCAAGAAGGTTGCACCGAATGCCCAATGGATGACAGGTGCACCGCCCAAAGGTCCTGCAGGTCTTCAAGGTGTTGGCACGGGATCTTCTTCCAACAAAGTAGTTATTAATTCCAAGATTGATAAAAACAAACAAGAACGCATCCTTGCAATTTTGGATTATTTAGCCACAGACGAAGGGGATATATTAAATAAGAATGGTATTGAAGGCATTGATTATAAAAAGACAGCTGATAATAAATACGAGAAGCTGGACCAATTTGATAAGAACCGTCCTTTCATAATTGGCTTCTGGTTCTTCCGTAAAGCTAATCCGTTAACCACCTACCGTTTATGGGACGACCCAGCCTATGCGAAAAAGATAAATGCAATCTTTGATGAAAATGCTAAATATACGAACATTAATAAAGGAGTCGGCATTTATTCAGAGACTGCTGCCAAAGTAGGCACTTCGCTTTCTCAAAAATTGATGAGTGAAATGGTGAAATATATTGTCGGCGAATCACAGGCAGAGAGCATTGATAAGGCGATAGAGGATTGGAAAAAGAATGGTGGAGACAAGATTATTGAAGAAATGAACACGGTTTATAAAACGATGAAATAAGGCAGAATGACGGATCTGAGTAAGGGATCACCAAGCGAATTTTGCCAGGTGATCCCTTTTTATAATCTCTGTGAAAGGCCTCGATAAAGGTTTTCTTATTTTTTGGTTGTCCCCGTTTATTCGTGTTAAAGTTTATGAATAAGGGTATGATGATCACCCCTTGTTTTTAGTTAGGGAGGGAAACATATGTTTCAAGTATTAGTAGCAGAAGATGAGCTCTGGATTCGTGATGCTGTCGTGGAAATGGTTGAAAAGCTGAATCCGAAATTTAGTGTTGCAGGAGAGGCTAGTAATGGCGAAGAGGCATGGAACTTTATCAACGAACATTGGCCTAGTATTGTGATTACCGATATTATGATGCCGAAAAAAACGGGACTTTGGCTAATTGAACAAATCCATCAATTTAATTTACCTGTCACTGTCATAGTTGTAAGCGGTTACGATAATTTCCAATATGCAAAGCAAGCGATGCTTTATGGCATTAATGAATATTTGCTGAAGCCTGTGGATGAAGAAGAATTGAATAGTGCTTTATTGAGATCGCTGAAGCGTTTGGAAAGCATGACGGAGGTTCATGAAGGTGTTTTATTAATTCAGCAGTTTATCGAGTCTCTCCCCGAGCAGAAGCAGCAAGGGCTGCTTCAAGGGCTTTACTCCTTACTTGATTATATCCTGAAGCTAATGGTGCTATCACCTAGCATGGCCAAAAGTCTACTGAGTATCCTCAATTCAAAGCTTAACGACTTGTTTCATTCCATTATTCCGCAGTACTCTCCGATCCCTTTCACAGAAGAGAACGAACAAGGCATTCGCAAGCATTTTGCGAGTTTGATGGATGTGTGGCTGCTTGCTTCTCCTAAATATGAGTTCCAACCATTAAAAGTTTCGATTCAGAACGTTTGTGACTACTTGGATGCGCATTATTATGAGAATTTCACGCTTGCACGTCTAGCGGGGATGTCGTATATGAGCGTTTCGTACTTTAGCATGTTATTTAAGAAAACAACCGGACAAACTTGTCTAAACTATCTGAATCAAGTTCGTCTGCAGAAGGCGAAGGAGCTGCTGCAGGAGCCCGACTTGAAAATTTACGAGATAGCCGATATGGTGGGCTACACCTCGCTGCCGTATTTCAATCGAATCTTTAAACAGATCGTGAAGATCACGCCGGTGGAATATAGAAAGAATCTGGGATTATGAGTACATTAACCAGTTATATCTCACGCTGGAAAATTTCAATTAAAGTGAAAATGGTGCTGGCTTTTCTAAGTGTGAGTGTTTTCTCGGTATTAATGCTGGGCGGATTCTCCTATTATATCTACAGTAATGCTGTGGAGAAAGAGTATAAGAACATATCCGACGAAGCAACCACACGCTTAAACTACCATTTGGATTATTATTTTAAGCAGCTTCAGCAGTCTACGCATTCGCTCATCGCTAGTGACCGCATCCAGAAGTGGCTGACAAACCCGAACTATACCAATATTGATTTGCAAGATGTCGAAAAAGAATTGAGGAGTTACCTTGCCATTAATTACTCGGAAACTCAGGGGATGTTTCTCATCTCCAAATCCAATCCTGTAGTTTCCATGGCTCAATCGTTTGCGAAACTGGATCGTTTATCAAACGAGCCCTGGTATGGCAAGCCTCTCTCCAATAACTTGGTGATATTTCCAACACATATTGCCAAATATGAAATTGCGAATGGAAGACCCGTTGTGTCCATATTCCTTCCAATATTCGATAAGAACACCATAGAAGTGATCGGAAGGCTTGTGGTGGATGTCTCATTGCAAGAAATTGGCCGTTCTTTCCAAAGCTCCAAACTGGGAAGTTCGGGAACCTTTTTTATCGTATCCGAAGACAACACGATCGTTTACCACCCCAATGAGGAGTGGAATGGATTGCCGATTGCGAAGACGGCTCTTGCTTCTCTGCGAATTCCGGATAACCAATTGGCAGCTAAGCAGCGCTATCAGGGACGTGATTATTTAATTGCCTGTTCCCTCTCTGATGTAACAGGCTGGCGGATCGTTTCCATGGTACCCTTTGAAGAGGTGGCGGTTGGCCTCAGTACGGCCCGCATTTCTATGCTGATCGTGCTTCTGCTGATTACGATTCTCGTTATCCTTATTGTCCCCTGGGT
>NZ_JBFTQB010000593.1:0-6839 GCF_056398785.1 Paenibacillus sp. 01T422
CACCAATTCGGAGCGAAAAAGGTTTGTACGTATAGGGATGGCTAACATTAGAGCCATCCAGCCTGACAGACTTGGCAACCACTCCGCTTCCTTCATCGCTTATCGCGAAGTTTAGACTGCCACCATCTGTCCAATAAACATCCATCGTGACCGTAGACGTGATAACTGGCGCCTTCGAATCGATTTTGACTTCAACCGTTTTAACTGTCTCTTGGTTGCCGGCTTGATCAACACTATAATAGCGAATTTGATGCACGCCATCCTCAGAAACAGATACTGTGTTTCCTTCCGTAAAGGCAACGTTATCAACGCTATACATCGTTGTTTGCACGCCGCTATCAGCGTCGCTTGCCGTCAATGTCACCGTTTGCGCCGTGCGCTGCCACCCTGTTTTCGCGTCATCTGTCGTCACCGGAGCTGCACTGTCCTTCTTGAAGGTAATGACATGCGTCTTACCAAACGAGCCTGCAACCTGAATATCAAGCTTTAAGACCGGTGAAGATTGCTGTACTGTAATTGTGCTATCGCCGCTAACGAACTGCAAGCCCGTTTTATTCAACTCCAGTGAAATCAAATTCTGCGCTTGCGTTGGATCGGATACCGCAATGGAAAGTTCAGTCTCTGATTCCTTCACCATAATGGAAGCCGGATTGCCTGCTGTAATGCCTGCTACGGAACCAGGATTCCAGAAATTGGCCGCTGTAATGCCTAGCTGCTTCTCTTTCACTGCATGCACATCAGCTGTATTGCTTAAAATTTCCACAGTCGGCGATTGGCTGTACGCTTCTGTTGCGGCAGCATCCTTGTGTGGCAGCATGACATAAGCATAGGAGGCATTCGTCGGATTTTGCCCGTGCTCGAAAGCTAAACTTAAATAATTACGCGTAATCGGCGTATTCGATTGTCCGCTGTTAATCTCTTGCCAGCTTCCCGTTCTCGCTTCACGCAAGCCATAGATGCTTGCAGACCCTGGGAAATAATAACCGATGTCTGAATCCACTACATTGCCGGCTAAATGAGCCCAATTCACATGATTTAACGTGCCTGACCAGCCTAGTTGATTCGATTGAACAGAACCGTTGACGATAAGTGCATTGTCTCCGGCATCACTCAGCTTCCGATTATCGATGATCGTTTCAACCGGCGCGTTCGCTGCTGAACTTTTCGAAATTCCTGCTCCTAACGCGACGATTTCATCATCGAACATGAACCACGATTTCTTGCCTTGCAGCGTGCTTCCCGTTACTTTATCCATGGAAAAGTCCATGCCTGCCGCACCATAAAGGCCATCGATGGACGAGCCGCCTACCCAACTTTTAGCGTTCATGTACGAAGTCCATTCGCCAGGGGTCACGCCTTTGCCTGACTGATCCGTCGTTGTACCTGGCAAACGGAATGAATCCACAGTCGGCCAGAAATCATTGCGGTACTGATTAAGATCCTGATCGTATAGGAATGTCATCCCTATTCCCGTGTACCAGCCTTTAAGATTTTCGTTATTACCTTTTTCAAAAGCAGAAATCCGGTTCGAGAAAAGGCTCAACCCAAAGCCATAACCCTCACGCAAATGAACCACACGATCCATGCCGGCAAATACTTGATTGCGCTTCAATTCTCCTCTGGGCAAAATAGTTGAATCGCTCATTAGCTCTTTAATCAGCGCCAACTCATAAATCGGCAGTCCATCCACGTAATTCGCATAGGTCGTATCAGTCAAAATCCATTCCTTCGCCATCCGCTTAATCGAAAGCGCAACGTCCGCCGGTGCACCTTCAGCCAAGCGAAGCAAAGTAGTAATCGTGCTTCTAGCGCTGCCTGTTGCTTGTCTGGAGATACCTCGACCATTCACCATGTCCATGTAAAGTCCTTTGTAAATAACAGGTTCGAACGTGTCCGAAACCCATTTGTACACATTATTAACGTTAGGATCCGTTACTGGCCATGGGGAGCCATTCAGGACGTACGTCATATCAGCAGCCCGGCTAAGCCATACAGCGCCATAGCCAGCAGTATACGCAATATTCGTATGCTGTACTAATGAACCGTCTATGTATACCCCGTCACCATGATTGGCATAAACAAATTCGGGACCAATCGGGTCGCGACCTTGCGTAATTTTTGCACTGTTATTGCCGATGATGCCACGCATTGTAACAACAAGCGCTTTATCCAGCAGGTTGGCGCCAGTTTCAACAACATTGTTGAGTGTACGTTTTTTCGGATCAGGGACAAATCGGTCGATAGCCTTCATATGTTTCGTAATCTGAGTTGGTGTCAACTGCTCATACATCAACACGAGAATATCATTCATAATTTGCGGAGCGCCGATCTCCCAGTCCCACCAGTTGCCGTACTCGGTTTTGGATTCGTTGTAGCGGTTAGCGTTCAACCAATCCAGTGTGTTTAAAATATCAGCTTTAAGCGCCTCATTATGGTATAAACTCGAGCCCTTGAGCGTATAAGCGAGTGCCAATGTCCGCAATCTGCTGTACGAAGTCGTTACTTGCGCCGAATCCGTTGTGCTAGCAAGGTCATTCCAGACAAGCGTGCGGTCCGCAGACTTGTTAAGCGTATCCCAGAAACCGGTTGCACTATCATTCGTTACGCTATCTGCCATTTTCGCCAGGTTGGCGGAAATATCAGGATCAGCGGGATCATAATTGGTACCGCCCGTCAGCTTATTGAACCATTTGGCCCGCATCTGTGCGTAGGCTTGAAAAAGCTCTGCAGATTCAATGTTAACGAGACATTGTGCCTTGATCGTGCCATCTGGCGTCGACACCGTAATTGTAGCGGAGCCTTGTCCCACACCGGTTACATTTCCGTTGTTATCCACAACTGCCACACTTGGGTCTGTTGAACTCCAAATCACCGTTTTGTCCGCTGCATTCGTAGGGACGAACGAAGGAGCTAACGCTACCGAAGCCCCCTGAGCCATAGAAAATGCGCTTTCCAGTCCCCGTGACATTATCAGTTTTCACCCACACTTTAAGTCTATAGGACTTGCCTGGCGTCACCGTCAACACGCTTTGATTGACAGAGACTCTGCTTGTTGCAAAAGCGTCAAACAAAATTGATTTACTCCCTTCATGAAAGGTGGTTGAGTCTAAGGAGACATTCGCCGTTTGATTGGGCGCTTTGCCGCTCCCTGTCGGAATCCATAAGCCCCAACCGACCGGGGCAGGCGTTGTAACGCCGTTCCAGTTCGTATCCAGCGTCGTTGTTGTTTGTTCGAAGCCGCCATTGCTCAATAGGTTGACAGCAGCAGCCTCCGCTTTTGGATAAGCGCTTTCATAAATGGGTACAAAAGATACAAGAAGACTTGAAACCATACTGACCGATAGTATTTTTTTCATTTTTCCCATAACGATCACCTCATCGACATATTTTCATGCAAGAAAACAATTTCTAGAGAATGGTCTATACCAGCCTTTCTAGCATAAAAGACATCCATCTTCCTAGGCAATCTTCAATTCTTGCAATTGGTTATACAAAAAACGCCGATTCTTGATGATAAAAAAAGCCGACCTAGCAAAAAAAGCCTATTATTGCCTTAAAGCCCGTTTATCACAACTTCAAGTCGGACAACCCTACTTCGCTCCTGAGACATTTTTCTTTTTGGAATCTTTCGTGCATCATGTTAGAATGTAGTTTTACAGCAAACACACGCTAATTTCAATTAGGAAGGTTACGGTCATCATGAGTGCTTCAAATCTTTTACGTTCGTTTAATTTTTTGTACTTTGCCCTGCTTGCCATGTTCGTTTCATTTCTGCCTGTTTATTTAGATGCCCAAGGGCTCCCTGCAACCAAAATCGGTCTGATCATCGGTACAGGAGGAATAATTACCATCTTCTCACAACCGCTTTGGGGCATGATCAGTGATAGGACCAGAACCATTAAGAAGGTCATGTTGCTTCTATTAGTGTGTTCAAGCCTTGTAGGGTATTTTTTATATACCTCCAATAGCTTCATTGTTCTGCTTCTGTTTACGATGTTTCTGTACTTTTTCCTAATGCCGCTAGACCCGTTAACAGAAAGCCTGAACTTCCAAACAGCGGAAGCAAACGGAGTTAGTTATGGTTCCATACGGACTTTCGGCGCTATTGGGTATGCCGTTATGTCCTTGGCCGTTGGCTATGCGATTCAATATTTAGGCTTAAACAGCTTAGGCTACCTTTTCGGAGGGATCGGCGTCATCAGCCTTATCATTTGTTTATCGCTTCCAGATGCACCAGTTACTGGTAAACCAATCACATTAAAAAGCTTACGTAATTTCCTAGGAAATAAAGAGACAATTTGGTTTATGGTGTTAATCTTTATTGTTGCCGTTCCGCAAAGAATTAATGACACATTTTTAGGCGTATATATACGAAAATTAGGTGGTAGTCCTGACTTGATCGGACAAGCTTGGTTTTTAGCGGCAGGTAGTGAAATTCTTGTCTTTGCACTAAGTTTCTGGTGGCTGCGCAAAGGGAAGGAACTCGCAATCATCGCTTTCTCTGCTTTCTTTTATTTCATTCGCTTTCTATTGTCCTCATGGATTACGGAACCTCATGCACTTGTTTACTTGCAGCTTCTGCAAACCTTCACTTTTCCAATCTTTTATTCCGCGGCGATTCAGTATCTATACCGCATTGTACCTGAGGAGTGGAGAGCAACCGGTCAAACAGTTCTTGCTCTGCTGTTCTTCGGCGTATCCGGCATTGTGGCCTCGTATCTGGGCGGATGGTTCTATGAAAGCTTTGGCGGGCAATCGCTTTACTTATGGATTTCCATCATGTCCTTTATCGGATTGCTGTTCAGCCTTGTACTTACCGCAGTCTACGGAAAAGCCAAGATGGCAGCCTAAACATTTTCTGCTAAAATGATAGGAATAGAAAGAACGGGGGCAAGCACCATGGACTACATTATTTTGGATATAGAATTTAACGGTCGCAAGTTTGCGAGCGATTTACCCATGGAGGTTATCGAGATTGGGGCTGTGCGCCTTAATGATTCCCTTGAGCCAGTCGATGAGTTCTCAGCTCTGATCAAGCCGGTGTATTTCTCCAAATTGAATGGTTTTATCAAAAAGAAAACGGGCATTCCACAGGAGGATATTGATAGCGCCGCTGGCTTTCGCAGTGTCATTACAGATTTCCTCGACTGGCTGAACCGGAGCGATGCGTTTCTACTCGTTACATGGGGCGGAGAAGATTTGAAGCGTATTGTTTTTGATACGAGAATGCATAAAATGGATGATGCGTACTGGATGAATGCCGACTATTTTGATTTATTGAAGGGGTTTATTCGCTACAAAAATGTAACGAACGATGTCAGTGTCGAGGCGGCCCTGCTTGATTTGCAAATCGAGGCGGAAGGTTCCGCCCACAGAGCGCTGGATGATGCGCGGA
This sequence comes from Paenibacillus sp. 01T422, assembly GCF_056398785.1. Lineage (NCBI taxonomy): Bacteria > Bacillati > Bacillota > Bacilli > Caryophanales > Paenibacillaceae > Paenibacillus > Paenibacillus sp. 01T422. Next base: position 5,396 of record NZ_JBFTQB010000593.1, read on the forward strand.
TGACTTCACACGTGTTCAAAGCGATTTTTCAAGAGCTTGATTTCGAACGGACACAGCAATATGTAGATGTCTACAGCAATGCCAAGGAAAGACGGCTTCTGAAGACAGCCATCCGTTCCATTACAGCCCAGAAAATCGTGCCTACTTGGGAGCTCGTTGTGGAACAGTATTTTAAGGACAAAATGGCGCTTACCGATCCCAGAAAAATTACTGAGCTGCAAGCTCTGTTTGAAGTGGAAATGGTGAAGGGTCCGCAGGTTGTGAAAAAGGCACCTGTGCAGTAGCGTGCAGAGGAGCTGAGGTGTGTACAGTTTGCGTTAGCATTGTAAAACATCGCTACAGCAAACAATTGGCCCATTTGACATGCGTTAGAGATGATAAACATCTTTACAGCGGCGGGAACAGCTGCATCGTTGCACCTCCGCACCAGTTAAGGATGTTTTACATCCTAACAGTGAGCAATTAGCCCGTTCAGCGTGCGTTAGCGATGAAAAACATCACTACACCCTCCCTCCCCACCACGACCAAAAAAAGCCAATCCACTCGACACGTTGCACATGTCTTGGATTGGCTTTTCATTATAGTTGATCAACGCCTAAGCGATTAATGAAAGTAAGTGAAGGAAGAATATCGCGCTCGCTGCGCTTGGACTCATCTTGTTGAATGGACAGCAGTTTGCCTGTCAATTCAAGGAACCACATTTCGTCTCTCACGGCGAGGGAAACATCGATCAAGCTTCTCACTTGTTCTTCTATATCAAGGGAACTTGCCGGCAACTTTTTAACATCTTGGTTGCTGACTTCCATGACTCTACCAATCGTCGATTCACGGTCGGATGCAATCACGTAAATGCGAGTCAGACCTCCAAGCACATCCATGGATTCTACATACCCATGCAACATTTCATCTTGATTCGTAGTGGCTGTAACCCAATCACTGATTTGATAGTTCATCATCCAGCACCGCCTTTAGCGTTATTTTTAAACTCAAGTTATACTGTAATTATAAATGTTACAGTATCTTTTGTCAATGTGGCTCATGCTGAATGGAACATTATCTATGCTTCTTATGTAAATAATAAGGAAAAATCACTTTCGCCTTCATACCCTGTCTCACGTATTAGCTCGCTTCCTATTAGAAAAAAGTAGCCTTTGATTGATATTTAACCAAGAGAGATAAAATTGAAGCAGTTTGCTCCGCCGGTCCATCATCAAACGTTAACGCCACAACTTTTTCATTCGTCTCAACAGAATACTCCTATTCCAATTATGACTATTCTTTTTCTCATTTATTCACCCTACCTTCCTTTATTTCAAAAAAACAATGAAATTCAGAAACAAAATTTACAATATTAGCTTCACTATTTATACTAGTAAGGTTATTAGATACTCTATTCATTAGCAAGGAGCCTTCCTATGAGTACTTCTACTGTTTTAAATGATGA
>NZ_JBFTQB010000594.1:0-4113 GCF_056398785.1 Paenibacillus sp. 01T422
TGAAGAGCCTGAGCATGCCCTAAACTAATGGGAATTAAATCCAAAATTTTCAGGGGGATCCCCCTGAATCCACTAAACCAAAAAACTAATTCATCGTCCCGACGAATAACCCCTACAAGACCTAATACACAAACTTCTTGACGCTACCCCGAAACCATTGATAATACGAAAATTTGATGCAGTTTTTGCATCAAATTAGAAAATGCCCGCTACGATTTCCCCTTACGGACATCAGGGTCAATGTGGATACCTTTTTTAGGATTCGATGCTCTGCCCGTCATTCAGCGTTAAACCGTGATCAAAGGGCTGATCCCTCAAGGTCTATTGACCTTTTGAGACAGCCCCAGGACGTTTACTTTCTTACCGCTTCAAATACAAAATTCTGCTCTGCATTAGTCGGGGTTTTGTCAGAGTCATAATCAGCAGACACAACCACATCCGTAAACCCTACATTTTCTAAAACGAGCTTAAATTCCTCGATACCGTACCAACGTAACGCAAATCGCTGCAATTCGGTTTGGATCAGTGCACCTTTGCGCCACTTTTCATATTTGATATAGGAAATTTTGTACTGATTGAACAAATCGGCTTCGACTTGCTTGCCTTCCATTGTGATTACATCCCCACCTGGCAAGCTGAATGTCGAAGTGCCACCCCATTTGCCACACTCAAAGTTAGTATCGGGCAGAAAAAGATCAAGCAATAGACGGCCACCTGGCTGAAGATGATCGTAGAGACGTTTCAAGGCTTTAATTGACTCTTCTCGTTTTTCAATTAACAGAAATGAACCAGCTGGAATAAGGATAACCTCATATTTATCGGGTAATGAAAGCTCCTGAAGGCTTGACTCATACAAATTGGTGACTAAACCGCGTTCCATACAATGCGATTGGCATGAAGCCAACATATCGGGAGAATAGTCAACCCCATCTACGCGAAGCCCTGATTCAAGAAGCGGGATGATCACACGTCCAGAGCCGACCATTGCTTCAAGGATACGTCCTTTACAATGTTTGAGTTTGGTCTGGTAATATTCCAAATCACCGCCGATAGATTGACCGATTTTTTTGGTATGGTTATAGACTTCGGTACAAAGTTCTCCATAGTAACTAAACGACATAGGCGTTTCCCTCCACAGTTATCAGCATTTGCATCAGAATCACTCGCCTTCGTTTAATTTATTTCAATTATAATTTGCGTGGTAAAATTTGGTCAATGTGAGAAGACAATTAAAACGAAACTTACCGCTACAGACAACATAYGTACCACCACCAAACCGAAAAAAACACATACCACCATAATAATCTCCATTGTCTGTTTCTATTAACAGCAATAGAGTGAAGCTATCCGAAAGATTGTAAGTGCTTACAGACAACGGATAATTATCCGTTTGTCTTGCTTCTAATCTTCGGCGAAAGCAATTGGATAACAGGCTTTGATTACAAGTAAGGGGGGGATAACTTTCATTGATTGGCCCGCTGTAGGTATGTTTTTGAAGCTATCATAAGGAGGCACTAGGATGCTCACGCAACACGTTTTGAAGAAAGTTGTAAGCGCTATTCTAACATTTGCTATGATACTTACGCTTTTGAACCCCTTTGGGTTCTCTGCATCGACGGCGAATGCCGCACAGGGAGAGATGTTAAGCCTTTTTGAAGTCAAAGTAAGCAAGCCGGTAAACGCAGTAGTTGACGTCCCTAATGCAACCATTGGGATCTCGTTGCCCTACGGCGCTTCGTACCAAATGCTGAACGTAACGACGAATCCGGGCGTTACTCCAACCGTTATCAGAAGCGATGAAACAACAGCAATTTCGTTTGCAACCAGCGGTATCAATATAGGCGATGCCAAACTTGATCAATTTTCGTCGGGTGGAACATCCTTGTACTATCTAGTGCTAACTGACAAGAACGACAGCAGCAACAGTCGGAAATATACCATTACCGTAACTGCAGAGAAGGAACTTCCTACGTCAATAGCAGACTCTATGGGTCCTAATGACAAATATTCGCCATTGAATATTAAAGCAGGCGAACACGCATGGGACGTGCTTGGCGCTTCCAAAATGGGTTTTGGCAGCACGACAGGATCTATCGAAGGGCCTGGGAAGGCATCATCTTACAGCGGGAAAGATTGGTTTGAGTCGGTTTATGACCGTTCCGGTGACTACCCGGCAGCTCAGAGTGTTCCCGATTCCTGGCTGGGAGATAACATGTATCTGCAGACAATCGGCAAAACAGACCTGAATGCGCTTACGAAGTACGGGATTGAGGCTAGTCCCGGACTAGACAAGCTGAACACGGACATTTTGCGTTATCATGAATTTTTACCATTCCAAACGCCTGAAGGGGTGAGCCGGGACGACGGTGACCGGGGCGCGGTTAACAGCGACCGCCAACGGCTGGAAATTAAGAGCAATACCAGCGCGTCGAATATTGATGCCAATAGCGTGGGTGGCGACATAATGACCCATCATTGGAAGCTGATGCTCCCTTCGGATACGATAAAGTATCAGATGGATACCGCCGAGAAGGAAGCCGGTGACTTTATTGCTCCTCGGCGATTCTTTCACATTTTTCAATTAAAGGCGATTGAAGGGGATGAGGCCGGGCAACCGGTGACGACTCTTACGCTAGTATCTGTCAATGGGAAAGGCTATTTGGAGTTCAGAAACAATCCAGATGGACAAGAAGCGCACCGGATTAAGCCGCTGTTCACAATTCCGCTCGACCAGGTCGTAGACCGCTGGCTGGATATGGAAGTGACGATTCTAAGCGCCGATAAAGGCTATGTGTATGGCAAGCTTGTWGATGTAGCTACCAATACAGAACTATGGAAAGGCGGTATGACAGCGGAAACGTTGAGACGCCCCGAGGTTTTGAATCCGGATACGGGTAAAAAAGAACGAGTGGATCTGCCTGCCGTACCTGGACAACAGAACCGTTCTAAGTGGGGACTGTACCGGGGCATGCACAACACGGTGAATGAATCGGTTTATGCCGATGAATTTCAGGCTGCAACGATGTATCTGTCCGATATTTACTTAATCAAAAGGAATGCAAGCTCCTATGTGTTCCCTGACGGTTGGGATCCTAACAGCCAGCCTAAAGATATTGTGGCTTGGAGTAGGTCAACGGTCGTTTCGGCCTCATCAGGCACAGCATTTGGGGATTTGGGCTTGCCTATACAACTGGATGTAACACTAAGCACGGGCAAGGTTGAAAAAGCAAATGTCACGTGGAGCCCGGAGGGGTATAATCCGGACGGCACGGGAAATTACAAAATTAATGGGGAATTTACTGGAACAGGCATTACGAATACCAACCATATTAAACCTTATGTGGAAGTCAATATATCTGGAATTAAAAACTGGGCAGTTGTCCCCAGTGCGGAAATTAAGGTTGTTTCTCAAAGTGGWGGCACCAAAAATAACTTTATCGACGGTCAGTCGGATACAGCATGGCAAGCGAACAGTTCATTGACCAAAACAGAAGGATATCAATATTGGGCTGCCGTCAAACTGGAGAAAAACATTACGGTTAGCCAGATCCAGCTAGAATGGACCAGCAACAGCAAGTTTCTAAAAAATTACCAGCTGTACTATACGAATGATGCTGCGGCATATAACGAGCTGAAGGAAGGCACTTCCGTCTCGCCAACCTCATCAGCAACCAGGAAGCCGCTCCTAACAGAACATGGCTCTTCCTGGATCATGATTCCCGGTGCTGGAAAAGCGACGGATCTGAGTAACAACGAGAAGGCCGATTTGACGCTGAGTGATCCCGTCAATGCTCAATATGTACTGTTAGTTTCCGATATCACGCTCGATAACAGTGCTGGGTCAATCAAAAGCAATGCCTTTAACATTATCGGTCAACCTTCTCAAACTATACCTACAGAGACGGGTTCAGTAAATCTGTTGGAGCCATCTCGCTTTACACCACAAGATGGTGTGAACCTCAAGGCAAGCTCCGAGCAATCTGACCATCCTGGAGCAGATGCTCTGAAGACGGGCGGCACTGGATTTTGGCGGAACTCGAGCTCCAATGTTTACAAGGAGAATTATGCGCCATCTTCTTTGGCGTTAACCCTTGATTTGGGTACACCCAAGAC
>NZ_JBFTQB010000595.1:0-5156 GCF_056398785.1 Paenibacillus sp. 01T422
CAGCAAATGATCTCACTTTTGCTGTTTCTAGCGATAAACATGTAAAAAGTACATGTTATTCATGACCTTTTACCCGACATACGCAGAAATCATCAATTTAGCTGCACTTTTTGCAGGATATAAGTTCAAATCAGTAACTTCCGCCAAATTTGCTGCATTTTTTGCAAGATTTGTATGGCACAAGACATCCGTCTACACTCCGCTAACCAAACTCGCGGCGCCCGCCACAAAATTCCCCCTCGCCTACGCATACAATTCAACCAATTATAAGACACCACTTTTTTCCTTTTCCAAACTCCGCTCAAACCCTAATAAAGCCGCCAAATCCGCATGGGTAATTTTAACAAATAAATTTAGAGGAATTACAAGTATACGGACGAAAAACTTTGCTGTAAACTGGATTTACGCACTTTTCTCTTCTATTTTAAGAATTACGGTCATTTTGGCGATTTTTTGCCTGACGGTCGTGATAAGATGAGGTTTTAATGCAATGCAGCAAACGCTTACGAAAACTAAGCTCATGCTTACGACGTAAGTTTTCTAATGATTACCATCAGCGCTTACGAACTAAGTTTTCTTATGAAAACTCAGCAGTGCTTACGAAGTAAGTTTTCTTACGAAAACTCTAAGGAGGATTAAGTCATGGAAACTGCCACCCATCATCATGTAGAAGTTTTGACTAGACTGAAAACGAATTTAGAATCATGCATTCTCGGCAAGAGCGCTGAGATTGAATTACTGCTGACTGCGATGCTGGCCGGCGGACATGTGTTGCTCGAAGATGTGCCTGGCACTGGCAAGACCGTGCTGATCAAAGCTCTGGCTCGTTCCATCGACGGCCAATTCCGTCGCATTCAGTGCAATCCCGATTTATTGCCTTCCGACATTACCGGTGTTTCCATATATCATCCCAAAGAAGAAAAGTTCCTGTTTCGCTCAGGACCCATCATGACGAATATTTTACTTGTCGATGAAATCAATCGCGCAACGACCAAAACGCAGTCCGCTCTGCTGGAAGCGATGGAAGAGCAGCATATTACGGTAGACGGCGATATTCATGAGCTGCCATCTCCTTTTCTCATGCTGGCCACCCAAAATCCCATTGATTTCGAAGGTACTTACATCCTGCCGGAAGCGCAGCTTGACCGCTTTATGATTAAGCTTAGCTTAGGTTATCCGAGTGAAGCTGCCGAGAAACAGATGATCGCTTCGCAGAGCAAATCGCATCCGATGGAAGCCTTGCATGCCGTGATGGACACGGTCGAGGTATTAGCAGCACAGGAGCAGGCTCGCAAGGTACATATGGTACCGTTAACTCCGTGCTCGGTTCCATTTTTGAGCAGGTTCGCGTGCCGGTTCGATTGGAGAAGTGAGCCTATGACTCGACCGGTATTCAAACGATTCGGGGAACGTCCCCGGTTTCCGGCTCCTTTATGGCTACTGATCTCCTGCTTCACAGCTAGCTTATTCTTCATGTTATTTCAAGGAGGCAAGCTGGCCTCCATGCTTTTTATTATCATCACCCTTTTGTCGATCTATTTGCTCTCAGGCAACTGGAGCGGCATCAGACGTGCTCAAGGCACACGAAAGCTCTCCATTCAAGGGCAGGACGCGCAGCTTGAAGCGGGTCAGTCATTGCAAATCGGCATTGGCGTGCAAATTCCTGGCTTTTGGCCGATTCCTTATATGATCATCAAAGATCAGTTCATACGACAGAGCGGCGAAGAAACCATCTTTGAAGCTTCGCTGATCCCGGACTGGAAGCGGAGAGGGGAACTGCTGTACAGCACGCCTCCACTGCGAAGGGGGTATTACCGATTTGGTGATACGGAGTGTCTCACTGAGGATATTTTTGGCTTCTTCCAACACAAGGGACGCCTAGAGCTGCAGCAATCAATTACGGTGTATCCACAAACCGTGGCAATTCGGGAATGGGCGCAATTCCATCAAATGCTCAAAGGCATGCAGCATCATTCCACGACGACTAGAGCGCACCGGGAAACGACGCAAATTAACGGTGTCCGTGAGTACATTTATGGTGATCGCTTATCCCGCATCCACTGGAATGCGACAGCGAAGACAGGGACATGGAAATCTAAGGAATTCGAGCGGGAGTCATTGCCCAAAACGATCATTTTATTAGACCGGACGGCCCGTGCTTATGGCGACGCTGCAGAATTTGAACTAGCTGTCTCTGTGGCGGCATCCTTGTTCCGCTATGGGGCTGGCCGCGATTTAGCGCTGGGATTACTTTCGATCGGGAAAGAATCGACCTATTTTGAACCGAAACAAAGTCAAAATCACCACAAGCATATTTTAAAACATTTGGTCGGGGTAGAAGCTGATGGCTTTCACTCTCTGCAGCAAATCGTAAAAGAACATTCGCGGGAACTGCCCGCTGGCTGCTTCTTTGTCCTTATTTCCCCGCAAAAGGGTTCTGTGATGATGCAGGTGCTGACGCAACTTGAGCATCTTCAAATGAACCCATGCCATATGTGGATTCATGCGGAACCTTCGCATGCATTCAAACTGCAGAGTGAGGCTCAAGAAAGCGCAAAGGATGATTGGGTTAAGGCCATTCGCTCACAAGGCTATATGGGGTATAAGGTTAGTCAATTAACGGACTTGCCTAACCTGTTGGGAGGGGCGAAACGTTATGCTTAGCTCACTCTGGAAACGAATTGCTTTTACGGATTGGGAACAGCGCATTAGTGCGATTCTTACTGGTATTTATCTATATCAATTTGTAATTTGGATCATGAAGGAAGACGGCTTATGGCTCCCTGAAACGGTCGTTTTTGTCACAGGAACATTAAGCCTAGTGGTGGTTACGTATCTGATTCCGCATCTTCGCCGCATATGGCGCGTTCTCATTCAATTTGGATTGGTCATCGCTCTTCACATCATTGGGATGGGTTACCATTTCGTTGCTGTACAGGTGACGACTTGGAAGGGCGCACTCCGTTGGGTCGCATTAAATGCAGGTCAGTTAGAGCCGTATATTTGGTTTAGCTTAGCTGCTTGGATGACTTATTTGTTCGCCATGTGGTCAGTGAAATCGAGGCTGCGTATTTTCGTTCTCATTGCTGTTAGTATATTGTTTTTCGCCATACGAGATTCCTTCAGCACGATTTTCCTATGGCCGCAAGTAGCAATGGTCATCTTCTGCGGATTTTCGCTGCTGATGGTTCGTCACTTCGCCAAGCTGAAGAAACGCGCACCAGTTATCTGGGAGACGATTACCGATTACCCCTCATCACTTCTGCTTCCAGTTGGGCTGATTGTGGGTGTCATTACGCTTGTTGGGCTATTGGCTCCTACCGTAGAACCGATCCTCACTGATCCTTATACGGCTTACAAAGTGAGTCGTGGAGAATCTGTACCGCTATTAGGAAAAGGCGTAAGCGTCACGGCGTCTACGGCCGATACTTCGTCCGGCTATAGCAGAGATGACAGTCATCTAGGCGGTGGATTTCAATTTGATTACACACCTGTAATGACCGTTGAAACGAGTAAACGCACCTATTTCCGTGGTGAGACAAGGGCTCAGTATGATGGAAAAGGCTGGGAACTTAGTCCGAATGAGAAAAGGCTTCCAGTGAATCGGGTCAATCTGAATACACTGCCTCTTGATCCAAGATTTGACCTCTCACTTTTGAAAACACAGGAAGTTACACAGACCGTTGTTATGCAAAGAGAGGATGTTTTTCCGGTTCTCTTCGGTGGATATGCCGTCCAGCGTCTGGTGGAAGTGAATCAAGGTGAGAATCCGTTCCAGCGTATTTTATGGTCGCCACGGCAGTCGGAGCTGCGTTACACAGGCAGAACGAATTATCCCAAAGAGTATGCCATTATTACTCAAGAGCCTATTTTGGATGTAGCGCAACTGCGCGAGGTGAAGAGTGACTATACGAATAAACCGGAATGGGCGGAGTATTTGCAAGTACCAGCGGATCTTCCGGAACGTGTCAAACAACTGGCGATCGATATCACCAAATCAGCGACCAATCCTTATGATAAGGCCAAGCTGATCGAAGCTTATCTATCAGAGCATTACCCGTATACGAACACCCCGGACGAAAGCAAAGGGAAAAGCAAAGATTTTGTAGATCGTTTCTTATTTGAAATAAAACAGGGATACTGTGACTATTATTCCACGTCGATGGCCGTGCTAACACGTTCAATTGGACTCCCGACCCGCTGGGTTAAAGGTTACTCTTCAGGAACTTCACCACAGTCTGATCAGATGCGTGAATTTGGTATCTTGAGTCAATTGGGTGAAGACATTGATACGGATGCTGCCGGCACTTATACAGTCCGGAACTCGGATGCTCATTCCTGGGTTGAAGTGTATTTTGAAGGTTTCGGCTGGATTCCATTCGAGCCTACTTCCGGATTTGCGCTTCCGAATGTATTCCCTGCGGAGACACCGCCGCCTGTTGAGCTTTCCACTGAGAGCGATCCGGTTACATTGCCGGAAGAAACTAAGCCAGCTCCTAGTTATACTTGGCTATGGTTGACGTTAAGCGGTGTTGGTGCTGCTCTAGTGATTGCTGCTGGCGCCGTCTTCTTGTTCAGAAGCAGTTATTGGCGGACTTGGCGTATGCGCAGAAAGCAATTGAAGGCCGTTAATTTTAATCAGAAAATTATTGTGGAATTCGAGAAGCTTCTGCGAATGAGCCGTCGTAAGGGCTATACAAGACTAGAACATGAAACAATGCGAGAAGCGACGACCAGGTGGTCAAGCCAAAGCAAGTGGATGAAAAAAGATCTGGAAACGGTACTGGAGCTGTTTGAACGAGCAAAATACAGTCAAAGTGTATCCACCGAAACGGATTATCAAACCGTAAGTCAATCGATTACGAAATTAAAAGAACAGATGAAATAGGTGAAGAAAGCCACTCCGCCTTCCGGGGGTGGTTTTCCCTATGAGAGGAGCAGATTGGAATGGCTTTTATCGATTGTCATTTTTATTCAGATTCCCTTGGTGTCTCAGCTTCCATGTACGTGATCTTACCGCAGCCAGCGCAAAATCAGATCGGGATGGCCTCAGCGAGCTACGGCACTACAAAGCATCCTACGCTGTACTTATTACATGGCTTATCTGACGATCACACCATTTGGATGAGGAGGACGTCCATCGAGCGGTATGCGGC
>NZ_JBFTQB010000596.1:0-4101 GCF_056398785.1 Paenibacillus sp. 01T422
GTTGAAATTCGCGGCAAAGATCACCTACTGCAATTGATGCAGGACTTCACTCATGCCAAACGAGAGTACGATCAATTCGCTGAGGCGCTGGAGATGGTCAAAACAACCGGTTACGGCATCGCGCCACCAACGCTAGCGGAGATGGCGCTCGATGAGCCAGAATTGATCCGCCAAGGTTCTAGATTCGGTGTCCRTTTACGGGCGACAGCTCCGTCGATTCATATGATTCGGGTGGATGTTGAGTCTGAATTCTCCCCGATTATTGGAACTGAAAAGCAAAGTGAAGAGCTTGTCCGCTATTTGATGCAGGATTTTGAAGATAACCCGCTCAAAATTTGGGAGTCAGATATTTTCGGGAGATCCCTACATTCCATTGTGCGTGAAGGGATCCAAGGGAAACTCGCTCAAATGCCGGACAATGCGCGCTACAAACTGCAAGAAACACTTGGCCGTATTATTAACGAGGGATCTGGCGGTTTAATTGCCATAATTTTGTAAGAAAATAGACAAAAAAACACTCGTAAGAGTGTTTTTTGTCGTTTTATAGCAAAAATACCCACATAAAATGGAAAACGATACTTGAAATTGATGTCGTAGTATATTACTATGAATTTATTCGTCTGCTTTCGATGTTCATTTTTACTAAGAAAATCAACGTTTTTTCATGGAATCATGTATATTTTCTGACGAAACGGTGAAAACAGGAAGTAACGGAAGTAAGAAATCTTGGGGGGAGGTGAATGGCATGAATAAATCTGAATTGATTAACAAGGTTGCTGAAACCTCTGAGCTTTCCAAGAAAGATGCAACGAAAGCAGTTGATGCTGTTTTTGAAGCAATTTCCGAAGCGCTGCAAGGCGGGGATAAAGTACAATTAGTTGGGTTTGGTAACTTTGAAGTTCGTGAACGTTCCGCTCGTAAAGGACGTAATCCACAGACTGGTGATGAAATCGAAATCCCAGCAAGCAAAATTCCAGCTTTCAAACCTGGTAAAGCACTTAAGGATGGCATTCAATAATTGCGTTTTACATACTATTGAACGTTATATAACAACGAAGCCGTGACCGCATTTTGCAGTCACGGTTTCATTCTTTTATAGGCAGAAAATGCCTTTACAATTCGAAAATCTCCTACTATAATTACAAAGTGAATAAGTAAGCCAAGCAGCAGACGGGGTATGGCGCAGCCCGGTAGCGCGCACCCTTGGGGTGGGTGAGGTCGCACGTTCGAATCGTGTTACTCCGATTATGAAAAAGACATCGAAAGTCCGATGTCTTTTTCTCTTGAAGAGGCTTGTTCCAATTTATAAGTACTTCTTAGATGATTTAGGGGGAACAGTCTTGAATAAAGTGAAACTAAGCGAGCTAATAAAGTCTCAAGATTGGACAATGTTCGGTATTATTGCTTCAATTTACTTAGTTTGGCGGATTGGCGTGGTTGGGAACTGGAGTAAAGAATGTTGGATCTTGCTGTTAGTTTGCTTGTTAGGCGTCCGAAAAGATCAGATTGATGTGGATTGGAAGCGGTTTTTTCTTTTCGGCATACCGCTGCTCGGCGTCTTTTATTATTTCTATGGGTCCGGAAACGGATTTTGGTGGAAAATCGCCAATTGGATGTTTGAAAACAACCGCCATCCCTGGCACTGGGATGAATATATGAATGCGATTCCTCTGAACACTGGTGGATGGGCGAGATGGATTGCCACTCCCTTTCTGGATAAAGCCATGGCTTGGATTTATAATTACGGCTTTGTGTTATCTTTATGGATCTGTATTGTGAGAAGCTTTTGGACACGTAGTATTAAAAAAATGCTTTCGTACGCATTATCCGGTCACATGCTGCAATTTCCGCTGATTTTGCCTTTCTACAACCTAATCTTGCTGCACGAGGTATGGTACGTGAACAAGCAGCCGGATTTACTGAATCGTGTATTTGCGGATCAAAACTCATTGCTTGTAGCTGTGATGAACTGTTTTCCAAGTATGCACACCTCGATTTCATTTGCCATGCTTCTTCTGGCCTTACGAGAAAAAGATCGTATTTTCAAAACCATGATGGTGACTTACTGCGCTGCAATCATTTTCTCAACCCTTTATTTACAAATTCATTGGTTGATTGATGTATTTGCCGGCATGCTATTTGCATATGGAACGGTCAAATTATCGGATTTCCTCATTCGGTTATGTTCTACTCGGGTGCTGCCAGCCAGATTCAAGAAATATTACGGCAATGGCCTGCAACCGAATTCGAAAGAGGTTTCTATTTAGGTTAGTTGACTTCGGGATGCTTTTTTTGGCATCATTAGGTAAGAACATGAAGTGAAGGCAAGAACGGAGGATGAGAATGGACGACACGAGCAAAATGAATCAACCAAACACGAACGGCAATGAATATTTCGTTATCAAAGCCAAAGACAACGGTGTTCATGTAATTGGACTAACACGCGGTCAGGACACACGCTTTCATCATACGGAGAAACTGGACAAGGGTGAGGTTATGATTGCCCAGTTTACGGAGCACACATCCGCAGTTAAAGTTAGAGGAAAAGCGCTTATTATTACGAAGTACGGCACCGTAGATACCGAAGAATAATTTATTATTGATAAAGCAGGCATAGCCTGCTTTTTTTCTTTGTACAATGGTGTATAGAGCTTGTAACAGAAGCAACTTTTATTTGCGATTTGCTCTTGCTGAATAGCTAGGAGGTGCAATATGATATGAGATGGTCGATGCGCATCGTTATGACGTTAGCGGTATCTATTGTCATAGTCGTTTGTTTGTCTTTACTGCCGAAGATGGATAGTTCAATGGGATTGAGCTCACCTTACCGTTGGCCAAGCAACCGAATTGGGCAGGTTACGGACAATAATTTACCGGATTTACTCGTTCAAGTGCCTCTGCAAATGCGGATTCGCAAAGTTGAGTTGACCAACGCTCGTATGTCACTTGATTTGAGTTTGCCTAAAAATGCGGATTCAGCAGCCGTCTACCGGGATTTATACACAATCGCCCAGACGATGTTGATGAAAACGAAAAATGTGAATCAAGTATGGGTTCGGGTTATTGATTATTCCAACGCATCTGATAATGCGTCAACTCAGCTTGTACTCGCCATGGTTGCCGAGCGTGAATCTGGGAAGGATATGGAGAAGAGCGCAAATGAGCTCAGTCTTATCCAACTTGAACAAGAGTTGCAGAATCGGTTTCGGATTACGTACACCTCGAAATGGCAGCAAAGATATCCCTTATAATTAATTGTGCTTCTCTTAACGTGTTATGATATAATGATTTGAATTGAAACTTGACCAACATTAATGAGATTTGGCACACGGTTACGGAGGCTTTTGCATGAATTCTTATCGGATCCCAGAGATCGCCAAGCAGTACACGGAGTATGATATGATCCAAATTCACACAGACTTGCCCGATTTCCCGGAGCTGCGCACGCGTCTGTTGTTTGCATTCTTGAACGGAAGTAGTAAATTGAGTTCCTCTAGTGAGTTGTATACGCTAGCAACGTCGCTTGTGCAGCTTGCGCTCGACACCCATGAATTGGTTACGGCTTCGAATGACATCAAAGAGAAAAAAGCCGCAAGATCCCGACAGCTTAAAGTTCTTGCTGGAGATTATTTCAGTTCTCGCTTCTATCATCTCCTTGCCGGTGCCGGCCAAATTGACATGATTAAGCAATTATCGACTGCCATATGTGATGTCAACAGGTTAAAGATGAATACGTACATGAAAATGAAGCAATTGAAATTATCGGCAGAAGATTACATTCACCAAACGGTGGAGATTAAATCTCAGCTTTTTTTGTCATTCTCGGAATTCATGTCTGAGGTGTATGACCAAGCTTGGCCGGAGATTTTGAGAAGCTATACGAAATGTGAAGTGCTTTTTGAAGAGATTTTCCGACTTGAATCTGCGGAGGATTTCAAGGGCAGCTGGGGCTTCTGGCACATTTTGCAGCATGGTACTAAGGATGAGCGGAAGCAGCTTCAAACTGAGGAATCGGATCAAGCCAAAGTCCGTACACTGATGCACAAATATCATATAACTTCGCAACTGTATCAAATGCTGGATTCTCAGACAAAGCTGCTG
>NZ_JBFTQB010000597.1:0-4096 GCF_056398785.1 Paenibacillus sp. 01T422
CATAAGGAGTTTCAGGAGCGGGATAAAGCCGTATTTCGTCAGATAACCGAGGAACAATTTGATAGTATGCTTAACTTCGTAGAGAAGTATAGTCGGCATTTGGATGCAGAAATTAAGAAGCAGGGTGTAGATATTAAATCGGATTAAATTAGAATACTGAAACCACAAGCAGCCGGGCTCTATGGAGAACAGGCTGCCTTTTTATTGCGATCATTTTGTTGACAAGGAAGCAAAATCGTGATAATTTTGTTTCCTAGGAAGCAAAATATCGAATTCAGAAAGGAGAATTGTAGTGTCAATTTTTAAGTCACAGAATGAAAAGAACACAGAACAAACCATAGATAAGAAGGCTTTACTATTCGGTCTTATGTCTGTATTTCTTTGCGGAATAGGCTTCAGTATCATAACACCTGTCGTCCCGTTCCTGGTGCAGCCGTATACGAGCAGCCCTGGAGAACAAGCTATAGTTGTTACCCTGCTAACCTCTGTTTATGCAGTCTGCGTGTTTTTTGCCGCCCCCGTAATTGGAGCTTTGAGCGACAAATATGGCCGTCGTCCATTGCTCTTAATATGCCTATTGGGTTCTGCCATCGGATACTTCGTTTTTGGTTTAGGAGGAGCTCTATGGATACTATTTGTTGGTCGCATCATAGAAGGTATAACAGGCGGGAGCATAAGCACTATCTTCGCATATTTTGCTGACGTCATTCCTCCAGAGCAGAGAACCAAATACTTTGGATGGGTTAGCGCAGTTGTAGGTGTAGGCACCGTCATTGGCCCGACGTTAGGCGGATTACTTGCTAAGTTTGGCTATTCTGCACCCATGTATTTTGGAGCCATAATAACCTTATTGAATGTTGTTTTTGGAATGCTATATATGCCTGAGAGCCTTGCMAAAAAAAACAGACTGAAAGAGATTACATTTGTAAGACTGAATCCATTTACTCAGCTTGCAAATCTACTTTCCATGAAAAGCATAAAAAGGCTGCTTATATCAGCGTTCTTACTTTGGATTCCCAACGGATCTTTACAGGCTGTTTTTTCGCAATTTACACTGGATACTTTCAATTGGAAGCCAGCACTAATCGGACTCATGTTCTCCATCATGGGTTTCCAAGATATCCTTTCACAAGGTTTCATCATGCCCAAGCTTTTGAGAAAACTTCGTGATGCACAGATAGCAATTCTCGGAATGATTGCGGAGATAATAGGCTACATCTTTATTGCGCTGTCTGCATTGTTCTCTTTCTATCCTCTTTTTATCGCTGGCATGTTTATATTTGGATTTGGAGATTCGATCTTCGGGCCTTCATTCAATGGGATGCTCTCCAAGTCAGTCGATTCCAGTGAACAAGGCAGAATTCAAGGAGGYAGCCAATCTCTCCAAGCTTTAGCAAGAATGATCGGGCCTATCATTGGGGGTCAAATCTACGTATCACTTGGTCATGCCGCCCCTGCTTTTATGGGGATGATTCTGATAGCAGCGGCGATACTAGTTTTGTATAGAGGTACAAGACAAAGGAGCACAGTGTACTAACAAAATTGCTTAAATAAAAAGAGCAGCTGCCGTGGCATACTGCTCCTGGTTTATTGTCATGCTGGTGGCAAAATTAATTTGCGAATTTCATTGTCAACAATTTTAGTATTTGACGAGGAGAAAGAAACATTGTTTCCATCATCGGTTAATATGGAGGAATAGGCAAGCGGTTCGTTCGTGTAGATAACAAACTGATAATAGGTCGGATCGCCCACTTTGCTCTGGGGGGAATAATTTTCCGTATCTTTTCCTTTTTCCAAAAACCCAATAAATTGTTCTTTCTCACTATTATATAGAGTTCTATAGGGCTTTACTTCACCTAATTGATAGAGCTCCACTCGCTCTACTTTCTCTTTAGGGACATCTTCATAGTGTCTCCGCAACGTTTGTGCAAAATCATCCCCCGCATATAGTCGGTATCCACTAATCCTATTCTCATCTTTTGCTGCTATCAATTGATTGGATTCAAACCCTTTGACTCTGTAAAGTTTCGTTCCAATTTCTAAAAATGCAGCATCTCCTGCTTTCACCTGATATCCGGGATTAGTAACGACATCTCCCACTTTAAAATTGACTTCACTTACCACCTCATTGGTAATATCGCTTGAATTTTTTATCACACCTTCATATAATCCAGTGTATGAATTTCCTGATGTTTTAACAAAATCAACCCAATCGATCTCAGTGTTCCCGTGAATGATGTTCCTATCAAGCCTCGTGTGTCCGTTAAGAATTACAACGAGCACGGCCAATACAAATAACCCAATTTTCACAGAAGTCACCCCTTTCACTTATAGACGTTCTCCTCCAAAGAATTGTTACATTGAATATTGACATTCATGCAAATATAGTCATATGATTCGTTTATATTTATAAGTCTTGCACATCATATAGGAGGCATCCAGCCATGAGTGATTTTTTAACAATTGTTAAAGAGCGTAGGTCTGCCAATTCATTCATACCGAATATCGAAATCCCACATGAAGATTTGAATGACATCCTGAATACGGTGAAGTTTGCCCCATCTGCTTTTAACCTGCAACACACTCACTACCTCATTGTAAAAGATCCAGTTATCAAAGATGAGGTTTACAAAGCGGCCTATAAACAGTATAAAGTTCAAACAGCTTCGGCTGTTATTCTCGTATTAGGTAACCTTGATGCTTACAAAGACGCTGCTAGATTGAATGAAGGATTACTCCAACTCGGGGTCATCAGCAAACAGGAATATGATAGTACGGTGGAGGATGTGACGAATTTTTATGAAAATCGGGGCGACGGCTTCAAGCGCGACGAAGCGATTCGAAATGCCAGCCTATCAGCCCAGCTATTCATGCTCGCTGCCAAAGAAAAGGGCTGGGATACATGCCCAATGATCGGTTTCGACTCCGATATGATGCGTCAAATCCTACATATACCGGGGAATTATGTGCCAGCCCTTCTCCTCACAATAGGGAAAGAAGACTTAGAGAAACGCAGACCGCGTGGCTACCGCAAGCCGGTGGGAGAGTTCGTAAGTTATGATCGCTTCTAATAGGATATAAGCAGGCAGGTAAGAAATCACAAAAATCCCAGCGAGGTAACCCTCGCCGGGATTTTTTGCGCTAACGGACACCGTAGTCCTTAAACAAAGGAACAGACGCCTAGAATAATTATAACGGACTCAAGAAAAGTGCCAAAGCTATCACGGCGATAAAGGCCCTACCTCTGCAACCGTTAACGGATGATTAACAAATACGGAACTTCCAGACTGTTCATCCGCTCCAACATCTGCGGTCAGACGCGTTTCACCATCCATGTCCTCCGTTACGAAGGGGTAACTGCCCACGGCAGCATTGATTGCCGGACTGGTAGACGAAAGTTTTTGCAAACCATTTACAGTTGTGAACAAAGGATTAATAGATCGAACTTGCGCTGCTGTGCGGGAAGCGTTATTAGTTAACGTGCTGCCAAACCCAATATTACCTTGGAAGGCCGTATTCGTGGTTACATTTTCTAGATACAGGGTACCGATTGTATTCCTCACAATGTTGTTAGCCACCGTACTGTCCTGCGGAGCATAGGTTTTGCCAGCATTCCCAATCACGATGCCCGWGGTACTGTTCACGATCGTATTGTTAATAATCTGTGCTCGGTACACTTTCCATTGCGCTCTCAGATCGTCATCGGTCGGGTTAGCCGGATAACCTCCTGTGCCACCGTCATAATTGCCGCTATCTACGAAAATTGCTGCCGCTGTCAGATTCTCCATATAGTTATTATAGATTTTATGATCGTTCCCATAAATGCGGATTCCCGCTTCTTCGGACTCAACTCCGTCACCAAGAAAGAAATTTCCGTAGAACGAGTTGTTATGCCCGTGTCTGGAGGTCAGACCACCTTTTGACGTTTTAAAAGTGTTGTAACGCACCGTATTGTTGCTGCTTTTTACAGAAACAATTTCAGGCTCTCCATCGCAATTTTCGAACAAATTGTACTGAATCGTATTATAGCCGTTAGACAAAGAAATACCGGATAGGCCGAGTCTGATCGTTTCTTTGCCGTTGTCCACCCAAGGGC
>NZ_JBFTQB010000598.1:0-4090 GCF_056398785.1 Paenibacillus sp. 01T422
CTATGACTCGTTCGTGGCCACTACCTGCAAGACCTTGGATCATGCATCAAATATGGAACGATCTCCTATTCGCGCATTGGCCTATCCCTGTCGAAATCATAAGAGAACTTGTGCCAACTCCCCTTCCTATCGACACCTTTGATGGAGCGGCTTGGGTAGGCGTTGTTCCTTTTCATATGACTGGCGTCACTCCCAGAGGTATTCCTGCATTGCCTTATTTCTCATCATTCCCGGAAATCAATGTCCGGACCTACGTGACGATTAATGATAAGCCCGGCGTATACTTCTTCAGCTTAGACGCTCATAATAGATTCGCTGTCGAAGCGGCCCGCAATTTATTCCATCTCCCCTATTTCAATGCGCGAATTGAGGTTAAAGAATCAGCAGGTAACACTACGTTCTACCATAGTGTTCGCCAAGATTCACGCGCTCAGCGGGGTGAGTTTTTAGCTAATTATGGCCCCTCCTCCCCCATTCGGTATGCAGTACCTGGAACTCTAGAGTATTGGCTTACGGAGCGTTATTGTCTATATTGTCAGGATCGCCGCGGACGGATCTATCGAGGTGATATTGATCATGATCCATGGCCTTTGCAGTCAGCCGAGGCTGATATATGCATCAATACGCTGCCTGCTTCTTTTGGGATCAAGCTTCCGGAGGATTCCCCCGTTTTGCATTTTTCCAAACAGTTAAAGGTAAAAGTATGGGCACTTGAGAAGCTCAATAGCCAGTTACACAGTAAATAGCGCCAAATTGCGCTTCGAATATTGATTTATATCATTAATGATTAATGCCATTAATTATTGTTGCGACAATTGGATCATACTTCTTAATTTAATCGTTCCCATGGACGAAATATTCAGATACAATAAGTATAATTAACGACATTAATTTTATTTAAAATCAACAATACCGCGGAATTATTACGGAGGTAATATACGAAATGCCTAAATTCATGGACTATATGATCAGTCCTTATCCGCTAAGAATCATTACTCTGCCCATTGATTCCAGCAAGCTAAGGCTACAATCTTTGATTATTTCAAACGTCGGACACTTGCCTGGACGCATCTCTTTTCGACACCAAGCCTCTTTCTCCAAATGGGCGTTTATTTACTTGTCTGGTGGCAATGGATCTTATCAAGCCAATAATGGCCCTGTGCAACGTGTAGAAAGCGGCAGTTTGCTCTTCTTACGACCAGGCGTTATTTATAATTACGGCCCTGATCAAGGCGGATATTGGGATGAATATTATTTTACCTTTGAAGGTACTCGGATAGAGGAATGGCTTGGCAGTTGGTTAACCAATGTCGATGAAGCGAAGCAAGTCGGGCATGAGGATGCCACCCAACACAACCGGATCGATCGCATCTTCATGCTGATGGAGAGTGGATTACCTGATAACATTGATCGCGCCGCGCTGCTTCTTGAGACGTTGCTTTTTGAATTCATGCTGAAAGCCCAAGCTACGGCCCAAACGACGAAAACACAGCAAGTCATCGACCTTATGGACGATCTCGGAGATTCCCTCTTCCAGCCTTTCGATGCAAAAAGTATCGCTAAACGCCATCACATCTCGATTTCTACGCTACGAAGAGTTGTTAGTGAATATACAGGTTATCCACTCAACGCTTATATCAACCGTTTGAAGATAGCTGAAGCGAAAAACATTCTCCTGAATACGGAGGATTCTGTCAAAGAAGTGGCCGATTCATTAGGATTTAAAGACGTCTTTTACTTTTCACGATTATTCAAAAAATACGTTGGAGTGTCTCCTCTTATTTACCGAAACAATATGCAGTTGTGATTTAGTTTACATAATATATATTATGTATCCATTTTGCATCTTTTTTTAAAAATGAGTGCTCCGTCCTAGTACGACTTGTCATCGAGCTACATATGATAAATTAGTAGTAAATCTTCCCAATGGGGAGGTGAATCCAAATGACACTAGCACTTACAGGATGGATGCTCTACACAATGTTTGTAGTTCTTGGTTTAATGGGCCTAAGCTTCTTATACAACTTATACACCGCTCTCAAAGCCGGTTCTTTCTCCAGTTCCTTATTTCTCTCTTATTTGAAAGACTTACTGTTCTACGTGTTCCCATTATTCATGCTTTCCAACATGATGGCCCTTGACCCTACAGGTTTCTTGCTGTTAATCGGTTATTATCTTGGCGCACTCGGAGTCGCACTCAAATATTTGGAGAGCTTTAAAAAATAATTTGTAATCGCATTCATAAAATGCTCCTTATATTGGCTCTAATTGGGAGCCAAAAGCAGCCATGAATTCATGGCTGCTTTTTTCATTCTCTGTTTATAAAAGGTCAAGATATCACAAGTCCGCCATCAACGCCAATAATTTGTCCTGTGATCCAACCTGAATCTCTGTCGGCCAAATTAACAACCCAACTCTCTACGTCCTCTGTCACGCCACGCCGCCCCAGCGGAATCATCTTACGCTCCTGTTCCTTCACCTCATTGATCTGATCATCGCTAAGTCCCATTCGATCACGAAGGAAAGCAGTTTCGACGGGTCCACTGGCGATGGCATTCACACGAATACCCTTCGGAGCTAATTCAAGAGCCCAGCAACGTGTCAAATGTTCCACCGCAGCCTTACTCGAAGCATAAAGAGATAAACATGCAGCAGCTTTACTTCCGTAAGTACTCGACATGTTGATGATTGCTCCCTTCGTTTTCTCGAGATGTGGCATGGCAGCGGCGGCTAACAATGTCGGACCCGTCACATTGACGGCGAAAATATCGCTTATTGACTTCGCGCTTACATCAGCTAGTGGCTGAATGACACCACCACCTGCATTATTCACGATGATATCGAGACGTCCCCAATGTTCAAGTGCTGCTGCAACCGTTTTGTTTGCTGACTCCGGATCACTTGCGTCCGCTACGAATGCTCTAATATTTGGATCGCTTGCAGCAATTTCTTCCAATGGACCTATTTGGCGCCCCGTGATAAGCACTTTTGCTCCTTTTGCAGAAAACATTCGAGCCGCGGCAAGCCCGATCCCCCCACCGCCACCCGTAATAATGGCAACTTTATCTTTTAACATGTCCAAGACTCCTTTTCGTTCATTTATTTTCATTAATTAGCTAACAATTAATCAATTAACTATTTGGGAGATCTGCCCCTAGAGGACAGAAATTGTGACTCAAACCAACTTTTTTAACAACAATTGCAACTGATTTTGTTCTTCTTGGGTGAGTTTATTCCCAACATTTTGTGTAATAGTCTGTTCATATTCAGGCCATACTTGCATTATGATGTCATGACCTTCAGGTGTTAAACTGACTAGAATTCTTCGCCTGTTGGACGGATCGAAATCTCTTCGGATGCGCCCTGCTTTCTCCAAAGAATTTAATAAGTTGCTGATATTTGCTCTAGTGACAGCGAGGTCATCGCTTATCTCCGATGGGACCATTGCTCTGCCACTTGACTTAAGGGCAACTAGGACGCACCAACGCCCCAAGGTCAAATCGAACTTTGCGAGTTGCTCCTCTAAGTGTTGAACCAAATGATGATTCGTTTTATATAGCGTCAAAAAAACATTGACTGGTAGAGGAGATTGTTCAAAAGGGTTCCACTTCTCTATAGGATATAACCTCCATCTAAATAGTTAATCGATTAACTGTTTGCCTTTTAACAATACGTTTTTCACATTCACTTGTCAAGTCACCGCGTTATCCAAAAACTAACTACGATGAAACAAGTGTCAACGATCAAGCCGCCAAGACCCATTACGTGTTCCTTGCTACGGGAAATTCACTTTTAAACCATGCGGGATCGGCCTGCTCCCTCGCTCGAATAAAATTTTACGTGGAAATTGTACGGTTAATTGCTACTCCAAAATCGTAAATATCAAAAAAGGAGCAGCCCATGCTTGCACAGGCACTGTTCCTTTTATTTAAAGTCATGTTATAGATTTCGCCCATTTGTCGCTGTAGTAAATCAGGAAAACGTCCGAACTGGCGATCCCGATAAATAAGCTTTAATATCTTCAACTACGTCTCTATAAAAAGCCTGATAATTCGCTTCAGATACATAACCAATATGCGGTGTAGTAAGA
>NZ_JBFTQB010000599.1:0-6066 GCF_056398785.1 Paenibacillus sp. 01T422
GCATACGGCGCTGCGTGATGTAATCTGTCTCATAATAAGACAGATCTTCGCGAAGCTCTTCGAATACTTTGGACAACTCAATTGTTAAATCACGCACTTCACGAGAAGGCTTTTTACGGAAACGGATTGCATCTTGTCCAGTATAAGCATAACGGCCATCCTCGGAATAACATTCATTCTTAGGATAGAAAAATGTATTCACACAAGTATGATATACCTCATACAACACTTTTTCCGAAAAATCAACGTTAAAAGTTGGACGTCTCAAGCTCACGCCCAATTTCTCGTATGCCACTTCACAAAAAACTAGTAGATGACGCGTATCTTGGAGATAACCACGATAAAATTCATCCATAGCGGGATCATTCTCTACATTGAGTTGTGAAAGCGAATTTTGGTTCAGAAACAGCTCCATTTTGGCGGTAGTTTCTTTTAGCTTCGTACGCGTTGAATCACAAATATTTTTTACATTAAAAACAGCCATTTATGAAGACCTCCTCTAATTGCGCTATTCCTATCCTACCATAAATTAACCTGAAAAGGTATATGTAAAACTCCCGATTCCATGCATAAAAGAATCCTCCGAACCTCACTCTAATCTAAGATACTGTGTTCGCCGACAGAAGCGGAGAAACGAGTTAAGAAGGAGGACTATCGATGTGGCGTTATTTATCTTCTATTGGTCTAGTTCTTGGTTTAGGTATCGTACTTTTTCCCCACCACTCTAATAATGAGAATACACCCGGTCCTGAAGTGTACAGTGCGAAGTATGAGACGGATCAAAAGCTGTCTTTACTTCAGCAAGATGTTAAGCTAACTGATGATTTATGTCGATCCCAGTGCTCTATTGATTACACGAAAATGCTTTCCCAAATCGAATCAGGTGAGTCCGCGGCCAAAGTTCTCGGAGATATGAGGATGCAGCATGAAAAAATGGACGTTCTGATTTGGACAAAAAATAAGCAGGCTTTGGATCAAGGAATTAAAGTTGGAGAGATCCCTGCTTCCTATAAGGAGCAAGCAAGCACTTATTTAGCAGAGGCAAAAGCAGCTACAGAATCTGGCAAGCATTATCAGTCTCCTAAATTTGGAGCTGCGCAGCAGGTGTTTTTTGTTCAGGGAACTCCTTCTACAGACGGTAACTCATCCCTTATTGGTGTTATTCATCAGGATATTCTTCATCAAGTAACAGACCATCAGATGAAAAATTTACGTCTCGAGCCTTATCCGAACGAAAATCGTTGGAAAGTCGAGTCCGTAGATACAGATACCCTAAAAGACAAAGTGGTTGATCATCCAGAGGACAATCAAGGTACAAGCCACTATCATCAAAACGAAGTTGTCGTTAAGTTCAAGAAGGACCCTACCGAGGCACAGCTATCTCAAATCAAATCAGAGATCAAAGCCAATTCGATGCAAAAACTAGGCTATACGTATGTTTTCCGCACGGAAGGCATGGAAGCAAAAGCTTTAATGGCTTATTTTAAGAAATGGGATGTTGCTTATGTGGAGCCTCATTTCTTATATTTGACCAATGATTACTATGATGATCAAGAGGCCGCCGACGAAAAAGATTCAAGCGACTATACGGATAGATCAGATAGTACAGATAGTACAACAAACCCTGATGAAACAACGAGCATTGCGCCGAATTTCAAGCCTAATGATAATTTGTATAGCCGGTATCAATGGAACCTGCCACTGATTGAAACCGAACAAGGTTGGCAGGTGAATCGAGGCACCAAGGATGTGATTGTGGCTGTCGTAGACACCGGCGTGGACTTAGAGCATCCAGATCTTAAAGGCAAGCTTCTGCCTGGCTATAATGTGATCAGCGGTGATGATAAGCCGCAAGATGATGTTGGACATGGAACTCACGTGACTGGAGTCATCGCTGCTCTGGTTAATAATAACTTAGGTGTAGCAGGGATAACCTGGTATAACAAAGTGCTGCCGGTTAAAGTGCTAGATCAAACCGGGGCAGGAAGCACTTATTCCGTTGCTCAAGGCATTATCTGGGCTGCTGATCATGGCGCCAAAGTGATGAACTTAAGCTTAGGCAACTATGCAGACTCCGGATTTCTGCACGATGCTATCAAATATGCGTATGACAAGGATGTGGCGTTGATCGCCGCGAGCGGTAATGATAATACAGAAAGGCCTGGCTATTAGCAGCTTTAATCCGCTCTACGAATCCTAATTTGAAAAATACGGAAGTATATCAAATTATGCGGGATACTGCCCAAGATATTGGTACCGCGGGTCATGACAAATATTTCGGGTACGGTCTGATAGATGTCGTCAAGGCCGTTCAAAAAGCAGAAGAACAACCGAGCATCGGCTTCGATTGGCCGTCGCATTGGTTTCGGCAGATGAATCTTGTATCCAAGAAATATGCAGGAGTTGATATGCATAAATAAAAAAAGGCTACCCTATGGTTTCGATTTTTTCGATACCTAGGGTGGCCTTTTTGGTTCATGAAAATATAATACCCGCAAAGCCGAAGCCTTGCGGGTAACCGACAGTATGGAAAGTTTGCCGTAAGCCGGGTTCTGTACTTCCGGTGGTCATAACGGGCGTCTGTCCCCTGCCACCATTGAAGCGACAATCATCTATCTAGGCCATACATTGCTGCACAGCTCAAGCGACCAACCCGAACGCGTCTCAGGCGAAGACTGCTGTCTCGAAGACGGCTAGCGTTCCTCTAGGTCTTGCTCCAAGTGGGGTTTACCAGGATCTATGTCACCATAGAACCTCGTGGTCTCTTACACCACGGTTCCACCCTTGCCTGATCTCATCCGAAGATGAGCCATCGGCGGTCCATTTCTGTGGCCCTATCCTTCAACTCGCGCTGACTGGACGTTATCCAGCACCCTGCCATATGGAGCCCGGACTTTCCTCTCGCTGTGGCTTACCCACAGCCAGCGATTGTCTGTCAAACTTTCCGATGCATTTGCTAGTATACYAGGAATGCCCCAGAATTACAACTAGCTATTTGCCTACATGAATTGGAAAGGTTCCGTATTCACTTCGGATGCCAGCACCTGCGTATCCGTTTTGGCTAATTGCGCGGCGAGATAGTCCGCCACGCCGCGCTTCATGATCTTCTCGACGTTGTGCCCAACGTCGATCAACGTAAGCCCTGCCGCGAGTGCATCATGCGCGGTATGGTAGTCAATGTCGCCGGTGACCAGCACATCGGCGCCGGCAAACATGGCGTGCCGCATATAGCGGCCGCCGGAGCCACCCAGCACGGCCACCTTGCGGATAGGCCGTGTTAGATCACCGACGACGCGCACCATCGGCACGTCGAACGCCGTCTTCGCGAGCTCCGTCAGCTCGCGGAGCGTCATCGGCGCGGGCAGCTTGCCCACGCGCCCGAGACCGAACACTCTACCCTTGAGATCCATCGGGTAGAGGTCATAGGCCACCTCCTCGTAGGGGTGGGCCTTCAACATTGCCTGGACCGCCTTGCGCTGGACGTTGGCGGTTACGATCGTCTCAACGCGTACTTCTTGTACGCGTTCAAGCTTTCCTGCTTCCCCGATATACGGGTGAGTCCCTTCCTGCGGAAGGAACGTTCCCGTTCCGGGGATGTTGAAGCTGCAGTGGCTGTACTGCCCAATCCACCCCGCTCCCGCGGTGAAGAGGGCATCCAGCACGGCCTGGTGGTGCGTCTCAGGTACGAAGACGACTAGCTTCTGCAGCTTCTCTGTATGCACATCCTCCAGATGGGTAAGCTCCTTAAGGCCGAGCTTATCTGCCATCATGTCATTGACGCCGCCTTCCGCCACATCCAAATTTGTATGTGCGATATAGACAGCGATGTCGTTTTTGATTAATTTTTCATAGAGTCGGCCTGCTGGCGTATCCGTCTGAAGATGAGCAAGCGGCCTGAAAATGATCGCATGATGGGCAATAATGAGATTAGCTCCAAGGTGAATCGCTTCGTCCACCACTTCATCGTTGACATCCAGTGCAACCAGCACCTTCTGGATCTCCTTCTGCAAGGAGCCTAACTGCAAGCCAATTTTGTCATCAGGCATCGCATAATGCTTGGGTGCCAGCTGCTCAAACAGCTGAATTACGGTTTGACCTTTTGCAAACAAGCGAGTACCTCCTTTATTTCCTTGATCTCTTGGACGATTTGCTCTGCTTTTGCTGCGGATGCTTCCGCTGATGAAAGCTTTAATTGGCCTTCAATCATCGCCAATTTCTGCAATTCGCTATCCCACTTGCTGAACCACACCTCAGGAGCTTCTTCTAATAAATAAGGTCCCATTTGGAGCAAACGCTCCTTGCTCACAATAATTCCACCTGACAGTGTACGTTCAGCATAGAGGGCTTCCTGTGCATTCTTGTCTTGAGCAGCATGACTTGCTGTTGCCGTCAAAATCTCATAAATCTTACCGTCTTCTTCGAGTATTGCTTCCGCATCCAAGCTCCAGCCTTCTGCAAGCAGCCACTTGCGAACTTGGTCTTCCCCAACATTGGGTTGTAAAATCAAATGAGTGACACCTTCTAGCTTCTGCTTTCCAGCTTCTAAAATGCTTGCCATCAAGCTTCCGCCCATACCGGCAATTGTGATCACATTCACTTCACCTGGTTCAATAACCGCCAAGCCATCGCCAGATCTTACACTTATTTTTTTAGACAAACCGCTCTCAAGTACTTGACGTGTTGCTGCCTCGAAAGGACCAGGATTGACTTCACCTGCTACGGCAAACACAATAATGCCTTGTTGCGCCAAATAGGTCGGCAGCAAAGCATGATCAGAACCAATATCCGCAACCTTTGATCCTACAGGCACACGATCTGCAATCATTTGCAATCTTTTCGATAATTTTACCATTTGTTAAACGACCCACTCTACCCATTTTTTACGCAGCAAGAAAAACGCCGCGCCCGCAGTGACTAACTTCCCTGTAAACGATAATTGAATGACGCGGGAACTCATATCAACATCCGTTAGAAATGTCATCGCTTCAGGAATAAACCAAACCAAAACGCCGACAACTAAAAGCACACTTGCTGCTTGCTTATTGGTATGATGCGCAAGCCAAGCAATCCATATAAGTACAATACTAACTGGAATCCAACTAATTTCAAGAGAGAACCAACCTGGGTTGCTCAGTTTTTGTAAAAGCAGCCAACCATAAGTTCCAACCAGACCTAACCAACCGCAGAATTGGAAAATTCCCATTTTCCCAATGACCCCATTGATTAACCAGACTACACTACAAAAAGCCAAATAACCAATATACGTATACGGAGAACTCACCTTATACATATCCATTAAATAAAGCCCCAACAGCAGCAAAGCAATGGAAGAAACACCGCAAAGCAGATAAGAAATCACTGGGGATTTAGTAAATTGACGATACGCAAACGCATAACAAACGATGACAAAAAGTGCGGAAATTCCAATTTGCATTGGCATTCCAAAAGAGTTAAAATTAAGAGCAGATAAGGCCAGAGCGGCTATGACCGCCATTATGCCTAACCATATTTTCCAAGAACTGTTTGTAATTGAAGAAGCAGAAACCCCCATGATTGAAGCAGGTTTCGGTGTGGTTTCATCCATGTACAAATTCATCAGAAAATCACAGTAGTGTTCAGGAAGCAATTTGCTTCTCCGCCAGTGATCGATTTCTCTGACTATTACTTTTCGTTTCTCTGTATCCATATCATCGCTCACCTTCCTACTACTTTATCGGTGATTTCATGCTTAGGTTTTAGTAGTACTTTTCAAATAAAAAAAGACCCCGCCGAAACTGGCAGGGCCCTCTCACAGCGATTTATTCTAAGAAATCCTTCAGGCGTTTGCTACGGCTAGGATGTCTCAATTTACGCAAAGCTTTTGCTTCGATTTGACGAATTCGTTCACGTGTAACACCGAATACTTTTCCTACTTCTTCTAGTGTGCGTGTACGACCATCATCTAGACCGAAACGTAAGCGAAGCACATTCTCTTCTCTCTCAGTCAACGTATCCAATACGTCCTCTAGCTGTTCTTTCAGAAGTTCATAAGCAGCAGCATCTGCCGGCGCTAGCGCTTCTTGGTCT
>NZ_JBFTQB010000600.1:0-4086 GCF_056398785.1 Paenibacillus sp. 01T422
CTTCAGCAAGAAATTCATTTGGAGCAAAAACCCGAGTAACCACAAAACGAGCATTAGTGCACTGGCAGCTTGGACAGGTTGGTTCATCAATTTGATGCTCTTCAACCGCATAACTGAGTTGACAGTCCTCGCATTCGTAGAAGTCGTATTTCAAAAGATCAGGCATGTTTACTTGCCTCCTTCACTGTTGCGCCATTCTGTGTTAAAATAAGCGCAACAAGATTCTTTAAGYGGATTCTTAACGGCACTCGGGCCCCCACCCGGGTGTTTTTCATTTCTTGCTCCATTTGAGCAACTTCGCTGTACATCCAATCACTCGCCGCGCAGCATACCTCTGCGTCAAGCTTTATATTCCTAAACATCCGGTGACGGTAATCATTCAACTTCTCGCGGTATTCGGCTTCGCTCAAAAGCATCGTTATCTCCTTTCCGGTCTCACTTTGAAGAAGCTGACCAATTCTTTGATTTTGTCTAACTTGCTTTCTAAAGCTAGAAGCTTCTTCCATCCATCTTTGCTGCCAGCTAGATCCAGACCAACAAGATCTTCACACTCGCAAACCTTTGCCCATTGCTTAACCAATACATAACTGGGTTGCGGGATCGCACCCGTTTCAATTCTCGATAGAACCGATCGGTCCAAGTTCAACCGTTTTGCCAGCTCATCCTGGGACCACTTCTTACGTGTACGGCCTAATTTCAGAATTTCTCCGATTCTTTCCACCATCATCACCTCCCCTCGATGTGTTCACTATTTGCACGGTGAGATCGTTCTATTGTGATGAAGGTATTTGGTATTCTTAATTCAACAGCAATTACCTCGAACTAAAAATCCTCTAAACCTGCTTGCTAGCGGCAGGTCCTTCTTAACTAACTTTCTGATTGTCCGCAGCCTTCTTCTCGACAATCTTGTCAGAGTATTTCAATGTCAACCTCGCCAACAACGCATGGAACTTCTGCCATGCTTTTTCACTCATCCCCGGATTGTGCGGCATGCCCCTCACCTCCCTTCACTTCATACTTTTTCTAAAAACTTAAGCACTGGACTCTTCGCCACCGCACATATTGTGCGGTTCATCGTCAAAAAAAAGAGATTGAACTGTAACGCCATAGTAAGAAGATAATCTAATTTTGATTTCGTCCTTGGGCATTCTTTGTCCGTTCTCATACATCTGAAGTGCACTAACGCTGATTTGAACAGCTTTCGCGACCTCATCACGACTCTTTTCTCCACGAAGGACAGCAAGTCGTCTTCCTACATTTTCTCTTGTCATCTTTTTTCACCGTCCTCTCCAACACAATTTGTGCGGCTATGAATATAATGTACAACACAATTTGTGCGGTGTCAACACTTATCGTGTTTTTTATGTAAAAATCACACACTATGTGCTATTATTCGGAGTAGGGTGATGATCATGGCCACTTTTGGCGATCGGTTAAAAGAATTAAGAAAAGAAAGAAATAAAACACAAAAAGAATTAGCTAATAAATTTAATATGAGTGAAAGCGCGATTGGAATGTACGAGAGGAATGAGCGTACGCCTTCTCAAGAACTAACTAAAGAAATAGCTGATTATTTTCAAGTTACTGTTGATTATCTTCTTGGTCGATCTGATTTTAAAAAATGGTCCGATGAGTCTAAAAAACTTTCTAGTAACCGCGCTTACTACGGTGGTGGCGATGATTGGACCGAGGATGAAAAGCAAGCAGCTGATGCATTCATTGAGATGTTGAGAAAAAGAAAAATTGACCAGGATAAAAAATAGCAAATACCCCATAGGAGGATTTTATGCTCAAACGTAACCAACCCCTCCGAACTCCAGTTGAATTCGAAGAAGCCATGAAGTCAGGCGTTAAAGTAATGGTTATGCAAAAGGGAAAACTGCTGGATTATGGTGGACCAATCGAACGATACACTGAAGATGCAGTGTACATAGATGGCGGATACTACTTAACAATGAATTGTGAATTTAGAGTCAGATAAATAACGGCCCAATGAAGGGCTTTTATTTTCAAATAAAAACCGAACATATATTCTCATTACTCCCAATATTCTAGGAGGCACTTCATGGATCTCACTCTGTACAAGCCTACTGAAACAGAACAATGGATTAACAAGCAATATCACACCGTAGGCATTCATTATGCTTCTGATCTAGATATTGATAACATTGCTGACTTGTTCGGCATCGAGGTTCACTTCCGTGAAGGGAAATCTTTTATTGATTTCATTGATGAATTTAATTTCATTGTTATTAACGCACGACTTGACACTGAAAATCGTAGAAAAGAATTTTTTCACGAACTAGGTCACTTTGTTCTTCATTGCGGAAAACAGGACAATATGACCCGCCTTTTTATGGAGCTCCAAGAAATGCAAGCGGATCAGTTCCAAATCTATGCTGCCATGCCCTTCTATATGTTGGAGGAATTCAAGTATGTTCCAGCCCATAATCTTATCAAAGTCTTATCAGAAGCATTTGTTCTCCCGGAGTCATTTGTGAAGAAGCGACTTGAACAAATTAAGAACCGAATGTATTGGCATGAGCAGGACCTAAACTTAAAGGAGCGGCTCAATCGGAAAGTCACAATAACAGAGCAGAGCTTCCAAGAATTTGTCGCTGAAACGCATCGTAGATATGACGAAAGGTATGGTAAGACGAATGAAGATACGTGTGTATTATGAAGAGAACCCCGAACTAAATATATTGAATCCTGTTTGGCTCGTTGTTTACTTTGGACGCGAAAAATTTAATTGGAAAGCAAGACGTTTCTTAATAAATCTAGAAGCCCCATTTAAACGAATCAAGCGCAGTGAGTTAGATATCGGTGAAAACGTAATGAGTTTCAGCGTCACTATTGAAGATTTAGTGCGTGATGTTTTACGTCCTGAGGGCTTTCTAGTGGATATCCAATCTATGCTCAATCGTATTCAAAAACTGCATGAAACACAGTTCTTTGACCATTTAGATATTGATCAGTTCATCATTCAATTGGCCGATATTGAAGATGTGCTTCAAATGAACATTAGTCGGTACTACGATTGGGGGTTTTAAGATGGTACGAGAACTAACTGTCGTACAAATGAGAGTTGCGTTGTACATTCGGGTATCCACGGACGAGCAGGCAAACGAGGGTTTTTCTATTGAGGCTCAAAAG
The DNA here is from genome assembly GCF_056398785.1 of Paenibacillus sp. 01T422. Lineage (NCBI taxonomy): Bacteria > Bacillati > Bacillota > Bacilli > Caryophanales > Paenibacillaceae > Paenibacillus > Paenibacillus sp. 01T422. The sequence goes on from NZ_JBFTQB010000600.1 coordinate 3,157, forward strand.
CGTCGCCTGATCAGCTTTGCTGACTCTCAAGACTGGAATATTGCTGATATTTACATTGATGATGGCTACAGCGCAAAGGATCTAAAGCGGCCAGAGATGAAGCGAATGATCGACGATGTGAAAGATCAAAAGTTCGATGTAGTCCTAGTCTACCGGCTTGATCGAATGACGCGTTCAACAACCGATTGCGACTATCTGCTGAAGCTTTTTGAAATGCACCAAGTAAAGTTTCAATCCTCCTCAGAATCGTTTGAGACACGCACAGCCACAGGACGTCTGTTCATTCGACTTGTGGCAGATATAGCCCAGTGGGAGCGTGAGAACATCGCTGAGCGCGTCCGCTTTGGCATGGAACAAAAAGCACACGAAGGCAAAAGGCCTGGCGGTAGAGTTCCTTTCGGATATGATGCCGAAGAAAAGCAAATACCCGAAGAAGTAGAATTCATTCGGGAAATTAGAAACCTCTATATCTACGGTGATTCAAGAGGTAAATTACTTGGATTTGATAAAATTGCAAGAACTATGAATGTGAAGGGAAAGCTACGCCGTGGTTTTGAATGGTCAGGAGCCACCGTCCAAACAACATTAGAAAACCCTTACTATGCCGGAATCATTCGTTATGGTACTAAATTGGCTAATGGTAAATATCCAATCCGAAAAAAAGAAGAACGTGTTCATTGTATTGAGTCCACCGGCAGCCATGAGGCTATTTGGAGCCAAGAAGAATTTAAGGAACTTATCAGCCTAATGAAGTCACGCGGCGGTAGCGGATACTCGCGGAAGCAAGAATACTGGTTCACTGGTACTCTTCGTTGCGGAAAATGTGGATCTTCAATGGGTGGTCGCCTAACAACTGCTCGTTCTTTGAAAGACGGGTCTATAATTCGAACAGCATATTACATGTGCCAAAAAAGACGTGATGGCAGAAGT
>NZ_JBFTQB010000601.1:0-11168 GCF_056398785.1 Paenibacillus sp. 01T422
GCACAGGGTGGAGCTGTAAAGGAACTACAGGGTGCTATTTTAGTAGAAATAGCCAATTAAGCAAGTTCGAGGAACTATGGTCCGCTATTTTGGCCTTTTGGGCAGTGTAAAGGCACATTGCGCTGAAATAAGGGCCWGTAGTTCCCATTCGGTTAGGAAATACTCTCTTTTCAGCTAAATAGCGACCTGTAGTTCCTTCTGATGTTGGTTTCCGCTGCTGATGTCTGGATATATTTAGCTGCCGTGGAGCGCTGCTCCAACTGTCTTTATCGATTATATATGACGTCATATATAATCAATTCACTCACAAAAGTGTGTTATAAGCCTATTTAAATTTAAATGTGCAAATATATATTGTGCATTATATTTGTATGTGCTACATTTATGTCATACTAAATGAAGTAAGGGGGATGGAGATGCGAGTTGGACTCAGCGGTACTGGAAGAATTGGAAGGCTCGTCTTGAGAAAAGCTTTGACTAGTTCGCAGCAGGATTTCCAAATAGCAGTAGTAAACTCAACTTGTCCCATTCATGTGTTAGCCCATTTGTTGAAATACGATTCTGTGCATGGCATTTGGGATGCCAAAATCGAAGTGATTTCAGATAACGCGCTGAGCATTAATGGACAATTGCTTCGCGTTATTTGCGAAAGAGAGCCAGATTTGCTGCCATGGAGAGAATTAGGCGTTGCAATGGTTGTCGATGCCACAGGGAAGTTTAACCATCGGCATGGAGCGGAGCGCCACCTATTCGCAGGTGCCAAGAAGGTTCTAATTACGGCTCCAGGTACGAACATGGATCTAACAATGGTCATGGGGGTCAATGAAGGTAAGTATGATCCGTTGCAGCACCGCTTGATTTCCGCAGCCTCTTGTACAACGAACTGTATAGCGCCTATCTTGCATCTCTTGGATCAGGCTTTTCAGGTCAAAATGGGATGGATGACAACGGTGCATGCCTTCACGAATGATCAGAACCATTTGGACAATCCGCATAAAGATTTACGCCGTGCCCGCGCTTGCACGAACGCCATTATTCCAACTTCAACTGGGGTGGGGAAAGCGCTGGTCGATGTTTTGCCGCATCTTGCTGAGCAGATTCAAGGTGTTTCGGTTCGTGTGCCGACACAGGATGTTTCACTATTGGATCTTCAAGTGGTGGTTGGCCGCAACATACAAATTGAAGAAGTAAAACTAGCCATGAAACAAGCAGTCTCTGGTCCAATGGGAGTTAGCTTTTGGCCTGGTACGACAATGAATGGGGCTACGCTAGCCGAGTCATAGACGCAGTAGCCTATATCTCTCGTGCAGAATGCACGCAAGAAAAGGAGGGAACGTCATGTCTCATTCAGTCAGTGTAACAATAGAAGCGGGGATAGCTGCTCAAAGCAATGAACTTGGTCTTATTATTTGCAAATCATGTAATGAAGTACTTGCAACTCAGCCTACTGACGGTTACAAAAAGTTTTATGTGGTGTGCCAAGCATGCGCATGCAAAGAAAACAATAAGGAGGCAACCGAATGATGACGCAGAAACAGGTGGTCCCCTTTCAGGAGGGAGACGCCTCGATGATAGCTCTTCTTGGTGGAAAAGGGGCCAATTTAGCGGAAATGACGCGCGCTGGACTTCCCGTTCCCCCTGGCTTTACCATTACGACGGAAGCCTGCTTAGCTTTTTTTGAAAAGGGAAATCGGCTTTCGGATGCACATCTTGAGCAAATCGAAGAATCACTGAATCAGCTTGAGAAGCAGAAAGATCAGACATTTGGCGATGCACATAATCCGCTGCTTGTTTCCGTGCGTTCCGGTTCAGTAAGCTCGATGCCAGGTATGATGGATACCATATTGAATCTGGGTCTGAATGATAAAACGGTTCAAGGGTTGGCTGCGCTTACAAATAACGAAAAGTTTGCTTATGACTGTTACAGGCGTTTGTTGCAAATGTTTGGCAGCGTCGTGCTTGGCATAGAGTCCAGTCATTTCGAGGGCTTGCTGCACCGCATGAAAGAGAAAGAGGGCGCTCACCAGGATCAGGATGTGACACCTAACGGTTGGAAGGAGCTAATCGAGGCATATAAGGCGTGTATTCTGAGCAAAACAGGCCGAGCCTTCCCACAAAATGTTTATGAGCAGTTGAAGCTGGCGATTGAAGCTGTTTTCAAATCGTGGAACAATACCAGGGCTCAAATTTATCGTAAAATGAATCGGATCCCGGATGATCAGGGGACGGCTGTCAATGTGCAGAGCATGGTTTTTGGCAATATGGGAGGTAATTGCGGCACAGGTGTCGTCTTTACGAGGAATCCGTCTACAGGAGAGAACCAGTTTTTTGGTGAATATTTAATCAATGCACAAGGGGAAGATGTGGTCGCTGGGATTAGAACACCGCTGGCAATTGCTGCACTTCAGGAGGAAATGCCTGCTATTTATGAGCAGCTTATAGACGCCTCCAAGCAGCTTGAGAAGCATTACAAGGATATGCAGGACATCGAATTTACTGTGGAAAATAATAAGCTGTACCTGCTGCAAACGCGAAGCGGCAAAAGGAACGCCCAGGCTGCGCTTAAGATTGCTGTTGATTTGGTCGATGAAGGTGTATTGACGAAGCAGGATGCCGTCAGCCGCATTGAAGTGCTGCATCTGRATCAGCTGCTCCATACAGGGATTGATGAAGCAGCAGTTCGCGATGTGTTGGCACTGGGACTTCCTGCTTCACCAGGCGCAGCAGTTGGCCAACTCGTTTTTGATGCCGATACGGCGGAAGAATGGGTTCGTGCCGGCAAGGCAGTCATCCTGGCCAGAACGGAAACGACGCCGGAGGATATTCATGGCGTTATCGCTGCGGAGGGCGTGCTCACAAGTCGGGGCGGGATGACGAGCCATGCCGCTGTAGTCGCAAGAGGGATGGGGAAACCTTGCGTGTGTGGCTGTGAAGAGATTCGAATCGTGCCAGAAGAGAAGCGTATCTTTGTACAGAACAGGCTCCTGGAAGAAGGGGAATGGATCACGTTGGACGGCGCTACCGGTCGCGTTATTGCGGGGGCTATGCCCCTGCATGAAGCGCGGATGACGGATGAGCTGCTTACAATGCTGAAGTGGGCGGATGAGATTCGCACGCTGAAGGTGTTTGCGAATGCGGATAATCCGCACGATGCCGGTATTGCAAGACAGCTTGGCGCAGAGGGGATTGGGTTATGCCGAACGGAACATATGTTTTTCTCCCCGGCCCGTCTGCCTGTAGTCAGGCGCATGATCCTTGCCGAAGATAAGGAAGAGCGCATGAAGGCGCTTGCCCAGTTGCTTCCCATGCAGCAGTCTGATTTTGAGGGGATTTTCGAGCAGATGGATGGCCTCCCGGTAACGATTCGCCTGTTGGATCCGCCGCTRCATGAGTTTCTACCTAGTTTAGATGACTTGCAGAAAAGGCATGCCCAGCTGACCTATGAACGTGACGGTTCCATCAAGGAAAAAGAGCAAGTCGCTTGCCTGCTTCGTAAAGTACAAGCACTGCATGAAGCGAACCCCATGCTGGGACAGCGAGGCTGCCGATTAGGAATTGTGTATCCGGAGATCTACGATATGCAGATTGAGGCCATTTTCCGCGCAGCATCCAAGTGTATTGACGCAGGTGTCCAGGTGCATCCGGAAATCATGATCCCGCTCGTAGGCCACGCTAACGAACTGAAAATTCTAAGAGAACTCGTTGACTTCGTCGCGCTACAGGTACTTGGGAAAGATAAACTGCGCGAGTGCCCTTACACAGTGGGGACGATGATTGAGGTGCCGAGAGCTGCATTAACGGCACGTCAGATTGCAGCCCATGCCGATTTCTTCTCTTTCGGCACGAATGATTTGACGCAGATGACATTTGGCTACAGCCGTGATGATGCGGAAGGGAAGTTCCTGACCCATTACGTCAATCACAAGCTGCTGCCGCATAATCCGTTTCAGGTGCTTGACACCGAAGGCGTCGGTCAATTAATTGAACTGGCGGTGAATGTAGGACGATTAGTGAAGCCGTCGTTAAAAACAGGCATCTGCGGGGAGCATGGTGGAGACAGAGAGTCGATTCTTTTCTGCCATAAGATCGGATTGGATTATGTAAGCTGTTCGCCTTACCGGATTCCATTAGCTCGGATAGCCGCTGCTCAGGCGTTTCTGCTATATGGCGAACCTGGAGCAAGTGATGTCGCACAGGCGATATGACGTAGTTGGCGATCTCATAACACGGAAATAAAAAAAGACCATCCTTAGTAGATAAATCTACTCGGGACGGTCTCTTTTTTTATTACAGTTTAATTTGTTTCAATAAGTTTGCGATTGTGTCTTGGTTCAAGTTCAATGCGCTCATTTGACCACTCAAAATAGCTTGAATTTGAGAAGCAAGTCCACGAAGTGCTGCTAAGTTTGCAGTAATCGATTCTGGTGTTGGGTTTGTTACATTGATTTGTGCTACAAATTGACGAACGGCTTCAAGCACTRCGGGAATGGATGCTCCTGAAAGAACGTCTGTACCAGCAATACTTTTGATTTGATCAAGAATGTTTTGCATGTCTGTCATTGTGCCTTCACCTAAATTCAATTTGCCAAGTTCGGCTTGAAGCTGGTTCAGCCATTGGGAGCTTGTTGGGCTATCCATGTTTGCATCCATAGCGGCTTGGACTTCGCCAAGTTTTTGTAAAACAGCGCCAACAGGGCCTTCAGTTACTCCACCTGGAAGTTGTTTAAGCATCTCTTCAAGTTTTTCTAAAAGACTCATCTGCTATCCCTCCTCTCTAGTATCTATCGTATGTAAGTAAATGCAGATGTGATTGGATGATAGCTTATTATTTTTATTTCCATAGACTAGATTTTTGCCTCTTTCGGGTTTGCTCTAGTGAACATACGATATTTTGATATGAAAAAGCTTATGGCTGCAAGGCATGGGAGCTAACGTGACCGGTTATTCCTTACAGCCGCCGACGGAACCGAGTTTGTTTGAGCTTTGCCGAATGCAGGAAATCGTAACATCTTACATCGCTGATATTCGCGACATGACGGCCTTATCTGAAGCCATCATAGAAGCAGCTCCGGACATCGTTTTTCACTTGGCAGCTCAACCGCTGGTTCGAGCCTCCTATCTGAATCCCATAGAAACCTATGAGATTAATACGATGGGAACGATCAATTTACTAGAGGCTGTGCGTCAAGCAAARAGAAGCCGTGTGCCAATCAAGGCCGTCATCCATGTTTCAACAGATAAGGTTTATTCGCAATTGGATGAAAAGAGAGGATACTGTGAAACAGACCGTTTAGGCGGAGGCGATCCCTACTCGAACAGCAAAGCCTTAACGGAATTGATCGTAACCAGCTATCGGCAAATTTATGAAAAAGAAGAAAGTGAGTGGAGCGAACCCGTTGCGCTTGCGTCGGTGAGAGCCGGCAACGTGATTGGCGGCGGAGATTGGGCAGAGGATCGGCTGATTCCCGATTGCTTCAGGGCGATTCTTGAAGGGGAGCCGGTCAAGCTGAGATATCCGCAAGCGGTTCGTCCTTGGCAGCATGTGCTTGAGCCGCTGCATGGCTACCTGCTGTTAGCCCAGCATGTGTATGTAGACAAGCAATATGCGGAGGCGTGGAATTTTGGTCCCAATGAGGAAGATACGATTTCTGTGGAGCAAGTAGTAAGCAGCTTGTGCCAGAAATGGGGAGATCAGGCAGCCTATCTGATCGATTCAGCGGAGCATCCGCATGAGGCGCCTGTTTTGCGATTAGATTGCACGAAATCCCGCAATTTACTAGGATGGGCACCTCGCTGGAATCTCGATATGGCGATTTCCAAATCGATTGAATGGGTCAAAACCTACGACCAGTCGGGAGACTGCAGGGAACTTTGCAGCAAGCAAATACAGGAATATGTAGAGGGAAGTGAATCTCATGATCATTAAACCCGGCAATCTCCAGGGCATTTATGACATCACGTTAGCTCCCAATACCGATCACCGGGGTTATTTTACCCGACTGTATGATGTAAATATCATGACGGCGCATGGTCTTCACCGCAATTGGGTGCAAGAAAACCGCTCTTTTTCCAAACAGAAAGGTACAATTCGGGGGCTTCATTTTCAACGTGAGCCTCATGCAGAAACGAAGCTTATATGGGTCAGCAGAGGATCGATCTTAGATGTGTTTGTCGATGTGCGTCAAGACTCCCCCACCTTTGGCTGCTATGAAAGCCGGGTGTTGACGGAGGATAATTTTGCAATGGTTTATATTTCTCCCGGTTTCGCGCATGGTTTTTGTACCTTATCGGACAATTGCGAGGTTGTCTATAAGGTAGACAATGTTTATTCACCAGCACAAGAAGCTGGGGTTTTGTGGAATGATGCTTCGCTTCAAATTCCGTGGCCTGTCGATCAGCCGATTATTTCGGCTAAGGATCAGGTGCTTCCAACGTTAGATACATTGAAAAGGAGAGATTGAGATGAATCCACTTGTTAGTATTCTAATTCCAACCTACAACAGGCCTAAGTATTTCGAACAAGCGCTGCAAAGTGCGTTTAACCAGACGTATGACAATATTGAAATTATCGTTAGCGATAACAGTGATAACAATCTGACGCAGCAAGTCGTCCAAAAATATCAAATGATGCCTGGCGGTACAAAAATCAAATATTACAAAAACCCTCAAAACTTGGGTCCAATTGCGAATCAGCAGCAAAGCTTAAATTTGGCAACTGGTGAGTTTATTAACTATCTCATGGACGATGACTTGTTTCACCTGCAAAAAATAGAAAAAATGATGGCTTACTTAATACAGTATCCCGATGTCACAATGGTCACATCGCAGCGCAGAGTGATTAACGCCGCAGGCCGTCAAATTTATGTTCCGCCATTTGGAACTTTTAAACAATTGTACATGAAAGATACGGTTGTCGACGGCCGAGTGCTGACAAAGCGGATGCTTGAAGACCGAATTAATTATTTAGGCGAGCCAACAACAGTTCTGTTTCGAAGAAAAGCACTGACGGAGCCCTTTGGCGTGCTGCTGGGCAGGCAGGCCTATTTTGCTGTGGACATGGCGAGTTGGCTGAGTTTGTTAAGTAAAGGGAAAGGTGTCTACATGGTTCAGCCGCTCAGCTATTTGCGGTATCACACGGAGCAGTTGTCGCAGCATGAGATGGCCAAAGAGGTTGCTCAAATGGATATCGAAACATTTAAATTTTTTGCTGTCAACCAAGGCTATGCGACACCGCAACAGATCAAAGATTTTGAGAAACAGCAAGGGAAGATGAAACAGTCTAGCAATCAGAGATCAAACCAACAAACGCTTCAGCAAATCAATGAGAAACTGCTTCAAGGTCCGAACAAGAAATCGAGCCAAAAGTCGATTCAAAAGTCGATTCAAAAGCCATACCAAAAATCAAACCAAAAGTCGAGCCAAAAGCCAATTCAGTCATTCAATTCTAAAGAATGCACTATGATGAAGTCGCCCATACTTGTGAGTATGATAATTTGCTAAGAGGCCGTAAAGGACGTTATGGCAACATAGTTATGCATGCGCTGCTTACTTTGGGTGCCTGGAGTTTGCGTGAGCTAGGCTTACAGAAGGGGTATTTGAATGTGCTTTCGGATAATGCCCGCGCCATTCATATTTATGAATCTTTAGGAGCAGTGGAAGTGGAGCGGACACCGCTGCGCAAAGAAGTTGTAGGCGAAGTAATCCGTTGGGTTCCCGCTGAAGATCAGCTGACAGGCGAGCCTGAAAGGGAAATGGTTACTATGGTCGTTACCCGGGAAGCCTTTATTAGCAGGTTTGGCAAAATGATTGAGCTGGAGAATGGGGAGGGGAAATCGTGGACATAAGACTGTTCAAGCCATCTGTGGGCAATGACGAACTCGAAAGCATTAAGCAAGTATTTAATAAAGCATGGCTTGGACTAGGTCCTCGAGTAGGCGAGTTTGAGAAAAAATGGAGCGATTATATCGGCAGCGCGGAGTCAGTAGGAGTCAATTCCTGCACGGCAGCGCTGCACCTTGCTCTATCTGCTTTTAAATTCCCGCAAGGTAAAAAGGTACTGGTTCCCGTCGTCACATTTGCCGCAACGGCTATGGCTGTTTTGTACAATGGACTGGTTCCGGTGTTTGTAGATGTGGATGAGAAGACCTTTGGTATCAGCATGGAAGATTTGGAGCGGAAATATGATCCCGATTGCGTAGCGGTCATTCCCGTTCATTTCATGGGTCATCCTGTCCCTATGGATCAGCTGATGCCGTGGGCTAAGGCGCGTGGCTTGAAGGTTATTGAAGATACTGCGCACTCGGCCGGAGGGAAATATTTGGGCAAAGCCCTGGGAACTTGGGGCGATATAGGATGCTTTAGTTTTGAGGAGAAAAAATGCATGACGACCGGTGATGGCGGGATGATTTCGTCGAACGATCCTGAGCTGTTGCGGCCTTTGCGTCATTCGCGGTGGGTAGGGATCAACAAAGATACATGGGAGCGTTACGAAGAAAATGCTTCGTATCATGCAGATGCCAACAGCTGGTATTATGAAATATCCGACATTGGCTACAAATACAATATGAATGATCTCATGGCCTCTATCGGCCTTGTTCAGTTGGCTAAGCTTGATGCGATGAACCGCCGAAGAGAAGAGATTATTCGTCAGTACGTAGCCGGTCTTGCGGGCAGCAACCTTGTCCAGCCAGCGATACCTTACAACTTGAACGACTCTTCGTATTGGGCATTTGTTGTTCGTGTGAAAGAGAGAGAGCAGTTTATTCTGCATATGAAGAAAAAAGGGGTGGCAACCGGTGTGCATTATATGCCGCTGACCATGCATCCGCTTTTTGTGCCATATAAGGCTGAAACACCGATCGCGGATACGCTTTGGCGTGAGCTCGTTACTCTCCCATTGTTCCCTGACTTAACGGATGAAGAGGTCGCGTATGTCTTAGAGAGCGTGCAATCTTATGCTCCTTAAAGGGAGCAGTTATATGTAAGCTATGCTTCCTTACAGCAAGATAATGAAATAGACCGTATGCCTTGTGCAGGAGCGGTCTATTTTTTTGCTTTCGGTTGAAACTCACCTGCGCATACAAAAAAGACCTGCAGCATAGCAGGCCTTACAAAGTTCCTCCAAAGGCTGACGAYTCTTTCATCATCGCAAGCCTCACTTTCTATGATGCTGGTTTCCTTTGTTTTTCAAGCTGTTGTGTGAGTTTTTTCAGATCCTTGRCAAGAGCGGATAATTTTTTGGTTTTCTCACTGACAACTGCCAATTGACGCGCTCTATCCAGTAATTCCTCCAGATACAAGCCATTGGTGGCTTCATTCCATTTTGAGAAATTATTCAGCACCGTTTTTCCTAACCTGCTTACGATTTTGACAAACGTGGAAGAGTCGTCAAAGATATGCTGATTTTTTGCCAAAAGGGTAGCATCTATCCAATCGCACTGACACCCCATTCGCGACAAAAGCGTGTTGGTTAATTGTGTAGGATGTTTGCGAAAAGAGCTCAAGGGTTCCGGCAGAAATACGGCATCCTTCTTGGCAAGCAAAGCGATCCAGGAGGCAACATCTACGTTGTTATGAGCTTGTTTACCGCCAAAAGTACCAAAAGGTTCAAGCAGATCAGCTTTTCGAAAAAGCACGGTTGTTGGCTCGCCAATGTAGTTTTGGGTGTCGGTCAACATGCTTTGGATTAAGCTTTGCCCGTTGATGGCAGGCTTTTTTGTCGTTGATAGTTTAAATGGAGGAGTCTGGGAAATTTTAAGGGGTTCCCCCAAATGATTAATAATTTGTTTCAACGAGGTGACGAGTCCAATTTTGGGGTTGCCAATCAGATAAGGAAGCATGAGCTCGATTTTTCTCGGATGAAACAAATCGTCATCCATTAAGTAGTTCATATACTCGCCTTTTGCGAGTCGGAAGCACTTCTGCTGGTTGGCCGCAGGCCCGATATTCGTTTTGTTTCTTACATATTTGATCTTGCTGCCGTTCGGTGAGGTCAAGTACGAATTCACCACTCGCTCCGTTGCATCATTCTGGCTATTATYGCAAATGATAATTTCAATATGGGAATAAGTTTGGTTTAGTGCGCTGACTAACGCTTGCTCCAGAAACTGTGGTCGATCAAAGGTGGGCAGCAAAATACTCACAAGTGGCGTCATCGTACTCCTCCTTTTTCACCGATATGAGCTGGTGCTGAAGTGAACTACCAAATTTTCCATGGTGCTTGTCCTGAGTCCCAAAGTTTCTGCAATTGCTGTTGATCGCGAAGCGTGTCCATAGCATACCAGAAGTCATCATGTTTAAACGCATGCAGTTCCCCAGAGGCAGCTAACTGCTCCAGGGGCTGCTTTTCGAAATGGATCGGGTCACCGTCAATATAATCAAAAACCTGAGGCTGCAAGACAAAAAAACCGCCGTTCACCCAACCGCCCTCACCTTTTGGCTTCTCTTGAAATTTAGTGATTTCTGTACCATTTCCAAAAATAAGTGAACCAAATCTCGCCGTAGGCTGAACAGCTGTGAGTGTAGCAAATTTGCCGTGATCCTGATGAAACTTCACGACTTCGGGGATGTTCACGTTAGTCAGGCCGTCTCCATACGTTAAGAGGAAGGGCTCATCGCCAATATATTTCTGAATTCGCTTAATACGTCCACCTGTCATCGTCTCATCGCCTGTGTGCACGAGTGTAATTTGCCATGGTTCTGCTGGCGATGTAAGATACTGCGTGGTGTTCGTTTGCAAGTCAATTGTTACATCGGATGCGTGCATGGGATAGTTGGCAAAAAAGTCTTTAATGACGTGCCCTTTATAACCAAGGCATATAATAAACTCATTAAAACCATAAAACGAGTAGATTTTCATAATATGCCACAGAATTGGTTTATCACCGATGAGAATCATAGGTTTTGGCTTGGAATGGGTTTCTTCACGGAATCTGGTGCCAAGTCCGCCAGCTAGAATTACGACTTTCATCCTCATTCCTCCTTTCTATGTTTCTAAAAACTAGCTTGCTATATCATATGTAAATCTCGTTGATTTGACAGAGACAACTATAAATAGATATGTATAATTGGGTGTACATTTAATGACTTATCAAATTGGATGGTTGAAAAATCATCAAAGTGGAGGATGAAAGTAAGATCACTTTTCGTTATAATAAGGACATCAGGGC
>NZ_JBFTQB010000602.1:0-4071 GCF_056398785.1 Paenibacillus sp. 01T422
CTTGGCGATATTGTGCAAATGAAAAAGCCCCATCCGTGTGGCACCAATGAAATGGAAATCATACGGATGGGAATGGATATTAGAATTAAGTGTGTGGGCTGTAAACACAGTGTTCTAGTTCCAAGAACGAAGTTCGAAAGTAAGCTGAAAAAAGTGCTTCGATCCAACCCGGATAAAGAGGAAGAATCCTCATAAAAACGCTTTAAAAAAGCACTTGCGAGTGCAGGGATTTTTTGATATAATGAATCCTGTTCTCGCGTTTTATTGGAAAGGTACCCAAGAGGCCCAAGGGGGCTGACTCGAAATCAGCTAGGCGTCGCGAGGCGTGCGTGGGTTCGAATCCCACTCTTTCCGTACAAGCTGTAACTAGCTTAGGAATGAGAGTCTTCTGCATCTGCAGGAGGCTTTTTTTATTTTACTGAACCAATTAAATGCCAAAATTTGAGTTCCACGTGAAACATTTTAGGGGCCTATTACGTCTATTAGGGCGTAGAAGGCTCTTTTGCTTTCAGTCCTTTGTCTGTCCAATAGGGATAAAAAGGCTAAAAGGAAAGCAGAATAAGCTCATATCTACGTGTTGGCAACAAGAAGGAGGTAAGCGTAATGAGAAGTTGGTTAATGATATTTCTGGTACTAGCTGTTGTGGCCACAGGATGCGCTAAAAAGAATGAAGAGAGTGCATCGCCTAGCCCAACAACGGGAGCGACCGTAACGCCTTCTACAGGGGCTTCAGCAACGCCTGGAGCTACAAGTGGGACAGGCAGTGGAACATCTGCTACAGCAACACCGGCAACTGGTGGCAACGATACAACAAAGGATGAGCCGCTTCCTCAGATAACGAAGGAGCAAGCTGATAAGATAAGCATGACAAGCACCTATGATGATCTGGTGAAGCAAACAGGGGCAAAAGGCAAGCTGGTTAAAGATGAGAATGGTAAGAAAACATATGATTTCGCCATTTCTAATCAACCGGGCTACATTGCAGAAATCGTTTATTTTGCAGATGGGATGATATCTGAGAAGAAGGTATTCAGGAAATAAAACAGGTCGTGCAGCGTGACAGCTGTGCGGCTTTTTTTTATTATCCTAGCGTTGAAAGAGTTTATACTTTGTTAATAATCCATTTAGATGGATTCAATAAGGTTATATTAAAATAAATAGTAAGGAAACGTTTCCCGTAGAATTGTGTTTAAAAGGAGAAAAGAGATGAAACTTAGCAAAAAATCCGTTACTGTACTGTCATTTACGATTGGAGCCTGTCTATTCGTATCCACGGCATTCGCCGATACGCTGCTTGGATCGGGCTATGACCGGTTAAAAGGTTCAGCAAAAACTACTGCAAGCATGATGGAAAAGGATATGAAGAACTATACCCTTGAAGCGCTGTATACGTTGAAAGATAACGACAAAACGTTACTTCAAGGCTCAACGTCCCAAAAGATGGATGTTGAAAAACAAGCGAAGGAAGAGAACACAACGACGAAAGACGCCAATGGCGAAACAACATCGAGATACTATTATTCAGACATAACGAAATCAGTTAATAAAAGTGGAACAGATAATACTTATTATGTGATGGAATACCCGGCTAGTGACAGCAAGAATCGTACCGCGGATTTCAAAAATCCCTTTAAAGAAAAGGGAGCACCAGAGATTGAGAAAATCGTTGACGCCGTGGTTGGCGGTTTGAAAGATTACGTGCAAGTAGAGGAAGGACCTGAAGGTGGAAAAGTATATTCGGGCAGCTTGTCTGAAACTCAGGTGCCAGCCGTCCTAAACGCTGTCTCCTCTTTTGGTATCAAACAGATGCTGAACGATGAGCGCGATTTGCCGGTCATAGAAAGCGATGTATTTGTGAAAAAGGTGGTAGGATCGGCTAATGAAAATAAAGCTGGATACCTTGAAAATGTGACAGGTGATATTACACTGTCCGGAAAAGATAAAAACGGTGTTCAACACGATTTGAACCTGAATGTCATTGTAAAGCTTTCTGAAGTTGGCAATACGAAAATTGTACTGCCTGACCTAACTGGCGCAAAAGTTGAAAAGGTTAGCTCCAATGGATTTAGTAGTAAGTATGTAGGCAAATACAAAAACGATATCGTTATGGAGAAAGACGGCAAGTTTGTGAAAATCGGTGAAAGAATGCTTGAAATCACCAGCGTGGACAACGATAAAGTGAAAGGGAAATATTCCGAAACGGTTATTCCGGGTTATGAGAGCGAATATCCGAATAAAGATGCCTTTGACTTTGAATATGATCCGGCGGCGTCCTCAACGTTCACGTATAAGGATGCAAAAGGCGAGCAGAAGAATGGTTCGATTCATCAAGGCGCTACAGGCAAAGTTTATTTTGAAATGAATGTTGAGATTGTTAATCAAAATTCATACAGATCGATCTCCAAACCATATTACGATGGAGAGTTTAACCGCATATTTGAATAAACAGAGGTTCAGGAGGCTGCGGGTGCAGCTTCCTGAGCATTTTTTGGGGAGATGAGAGCAGTTGACAGTCAAGGCGATTGAAATAAGCGGATTAACCAAGTCATTCAAAAATGGCCGGGGAATCGCAGAATTAAACTTAGAAGTTGATCAAGGCGATGTTTTCGGCTTTCTAGGGCCAAATGGTGCAGGGAAGACGACGGCTATGAAAATGATCACTGGACTCATGAAGCCAGACCGCGGCGATGTGAAAATTTTTGGCGCCAGTATTCTAGACGACTATGTTAACGCCATGAAGCATGTTGGTTGTATGATCGAAACAGCGGAGTCATATCCCTATTTAACGGCTAACGAAAATTTGAAGCTGTTCGCGAGATTTTATCCGAATGTTGATCAGAAGAGAATTGATGAGTGTCTGGAAACCACGGGCATGTTGAAATATAAAAATGAGAAATCGCAGAAGTTTTCACTTGGGATGAAACAAAGACTGGGGATAGCGGCAGCCATACTGTCGAAACCCAAACTATTGATATTGGACGAGCCCCTGAACGGACTGGATGTTGAAGGGATGCTGGAGATGCGGAAATTGATCAAACAGCTGTCTCAGGAAGGCACGACATTTTTCATCTCAAGCCACTTGATTCATGATGTGGAATTGACGTGCACGAGAATCGGCATTATTTACGGAGGGAAGCTTGTAAACGTAGAATATACGCAAAATATTCTCTCGTATTACTCATCTCTTGAGAACTTCTTTGTTAGTGAGGTGGACAGGAATGGAAGGGTTTAAGGCCGCATTTATCAATGAATCCGTGAAGCTGCTGAAAAAGAAAAAAATGATGGCAGCTGCAATTTTGTCCATCCTTGCTGTTTTGGTCGGGCAAGTCGCTGTAACAACTATCAAACATGGGCTTGGTTTACGAGTCGTAGGAAGCGTTGAATTTCCTATAGTCGTGCTATCGTTTATTACTTATACGCTCTTACCGCTGTTTGCCATCTTTGTGGCGATCGATATGTTTAACGGGGAATCTTCATCAAATACTATGAAAATCACACTTTTGAGACCAGTGTCTCGATTTGGTGTCTTTAGTGCGAAGGTGCTAAATTTAGCTTTATTTATTGCAGGCAATCTCTTGTTTGTTATGATTCTTTCGTTATTAGCAGGGTTTATTTTTAATCCGTCGTCGGCCAGCCTACCAGGGATCTTAAAAGTAGTTTTATCGTACGGATTAACTTTTTTTCCCGTATTTGTGTTTGCGCTGATTGTCGTCCTGCTGTCTAATGTGATTCAAGGGGGACTAGCCGTATTTTTCCTCGCGATACTTGTGTTTATCGTTTTTAATTCGTTAGGTATTGTATTCTCATCCTATTCCAGTTTTTTCATTACCTCGATGTTTGATTGGTATACGTTATGGATATCAGAGACGATCAATGTGTTTAAAATATTCCGCCAGATTTTAATCATGTCAGGCTGTGGTATGATGTTATTTACAACAGGGTATTATTTGTTTGACAGAAAGGATATATAGAAAGGAATACACATGCATTTAACCAAACGTTTCTTCACGATGAATGCGCTGGCTGTGCTGCTCTCCGTAGGTTTGACAGTTCTGGCTGTCATTATTTTTG
>NZ_JBFTQB010000603.1:0-4065 GCF_056398785.1 Paenibacillus sp. 01T422
TTCTCAGTGCTTGCAGCAGTAATGGAGGAGCTCCGGAAGCAGTGAAAGCGGATGCGAAAGCAAGCGAGGGCAAGAAAGTTCAATTGCAAATGTGGTTTTGGCAGGGTGCTTCATTCGAAAAAATCATACCAGAGTTTAACCGTACCCATCCCAACATCGAGATCGTGCCACAAATATACAAATGGGAAGACGCGCATAAAAAGCTCCTAACAGCTATGTCAGCCGGCTCAGGGGCTCCGGATATTGCGATGATCGATATTTCGCAATTGGATCAATTTTTGAAGTATCCAGATAAATTTAATGATCTTAATTCGTTTGGTGCCAAGGATTTGGCAAAAGACTATCTGGATTGGAAATGGAAGCAATCCACTGTCGGTGAGAAGCAGCTTGGTCTTCCGACGGATATCGGTCCGATGGTACTGTACTATCGTCAAGACTTATTCCAACAAGCTGGATTGCCTTCTGAACCTAATGACGTAGGAGCCAAAATCAAGACATGGGACGATTTCCTAGCTGCAGGCAAAACGCTTAAAGAGAAGACGGGAGCGGATATTTTATCCAATCCAAATGAATTATTCGGCGCCATTCGCGATCAAGGGGATGAGTTGTATTTCGATAATGACGATCAGCTCATCATCGAAAAGAATCCGCAAGTGAAGAAGGCTTTGGACTATTTTAAAAAGGCCCGTGATATGGGTATTGCAGGCAGCTACGATCAAAAGAATGCGCTTCAAGAGTATTCAGCAGCTCTGAACTCAGGCAAAATTGCCACGTACATATCAGCAGCTTGGGGCCGGGGACATGTCGAAACGCGGGCTCCTGATACGAAAGGCAAATGGCGCGCAGCCAAAATACCGGAAGGTACAGGCAACATGGGCGGATCGTTCCTGACGATTCCTAAGGAATCGAAAAATGCGAAGGAAGCCTATACCGCTATTAGTTGGCTAATCTCTCCTCAGCAGCAGCTCGAAGTATTTAAATTATCCGGTAACTTCCCTTCAACGCCATCTGTGTATGGGGACAAGGCTTTCACGGAAACGGGCTATGAGTTTTGGGGCAATCAGAAGCTAGGCGTGTTGTACTCCGAAGTAGCTAAGGACGTAAAAGTGCAGCGTAAAGGGCCGAACTATCAAACGGTTGCGGATATCATTGGTGACGGCATGCAAGCCGTAGCGGTTGATAAAACGAAAGATCCTGATAAGGAGTTCTGGTCACTTGTCGAGAAGGCCAAAACGAAATTGAAGAATAAATAAAGGCCAATAGGGGGCAATCTCGTTTCACTAACCCATGGCGGTGATGGAAGCGATATGGCTCCCTGAAGGTATATCTTATGAGGATAGGATGTGGAGCCGATGAAAGGGTTCAAAGCCCATCTGGCGCCCTACGTAATGATTTCTCCGTTTTATATTTTCTTTATCGCTTTCAGCCTGTTTCCCATATTGTTCTCGCTGTACCTAGCGTTTCATTCCTGGGATGGGCTGGGACCCATGGAGTTTGTAGGGCTCCGCAATTTCCGCAATCTGCTGACAGACGACCCGGAATTCTGGACATCAGTTGGCAACACTTTTGTTATCTGGTTTCTGTCCACCGTGCCTCAGTTATTCGCTGCGCTCGTGATTGCCTTTCTACTTAATGCAGCTTTCATGCGGTTTAAGGACTTCTATAGGGCGGTTTATTTTCTGCCTAATATTACTTCAATTGTAGCGGTTGCCATCATCTTCGGATCATTTTTTGGCAGCCAATTCGGTCTCATTAACGGCCTGCTGCAAGCGATAGGGCTACCCCGCATTGAATGGATCAATGATCCGTTCTGGGTGAAAGTTGCCATTTCACTCATGGTAATCTGGCGCTGGTCCGGCTATAATGCCATCATCTACTTGGCAGGTCTTCAGAGTATTCCACACGATTTGTACGAGGCTGCTACAATTGACGGGGCCAGCCGTAAGCAGCAGTTCTTCAGCATTACGCTTCCGCTACTGAAGCCAATCATTCTCTTTACGGTTATTCTCTCAACGATTGGCGGCATGCAGCTGTTTACGGAACCGCTTATTCTGGTTGGTAATACCGGCGGAGCGACGAAAGGCGGACTCACGTTGGTGCTATATCTATATAATCAGGCATTTGGCAACCAAATGTTCGGTTATGCTTCAGCTGTTGCGTGGATGCTATTTCTGATTATTGGCATATTTTCATTTGTGAATTGGAAATTCGTCTCAAGAGGGGAGGGGGTCTAGTGGTACCCTCAACTTCCAAAGTATCCTTCGGACGGGTAATCTCGGCTGTTGCTGTGAAAAAGACGAGAGCGCCAGGTACCATTTGGCTCCACGTTGTCATGATTGCCGGGGCGATACTGTCCCTGTTTCCATTCTACTGGCTGCTCGTCATGTCGACAGCGACAACGGCTGATATGTTCCGTTTTCCACCTCGGCTTCTGCCAGGGGATCAATTACTCATTAATATTGGAAAAGTGYTTGATCATGTCGGATTTTTCCGTTCATTTGGCAACAGTTTACTTGTTGCGGGTACTCACACGCTGTTGGTGTTGTTTTTCTGCTCTTTAGCGGGATTTGCATTTGCGAAATTCCAGTTTCCAGCGAAAGCACCGTTGTTCTTCTTCTTATTAGCRACAATGATGGTGCCGCAACAGCTAGGTCTCATTCCACAGTTCATCATTATGCAAAAACTTGGCTGGATCAATGATCTCAAGGCGCTTATTGTACCAGGAGCGGCCAGTGCGTTCGGTATCTTCTGGATGCGGCAGTATACGGCATCCGTTGTGCATGACGAACTTATGAATGCAGGTCGTATAGACGGTTGCAACTCTTTCGACCTGTACTGGAGAGTCGCACTTCCAGTTCTGCGACCCGCACTTGCGACTCTTGGTATCATTACCTTTCTAGGTTCGTGGAATGATTATTTGTGGCCGCTTGTCGTTATTTCGGTGCAGGAAAAGTTTACAATTCARATGTTGATTGCCTCTATGAATGGGGTATACAGCACTGATTATTCCATGGTCATGGCTGCTACACTAATGGCTACCGTACCGCTCATCATTGTATTTTCTTTGTTCAGCCGCCAATTTATTGCCGGTCTGATGCAGGGGTCTGTGAAAGATTAACAACTTGTTTGTGTAGAAGCGTTCACTCTATGAGTGGACGCTTTTTCATTGGGAAGGGAACTAGGGTCCGTTATATCTCTGAAAGGTACAATTGTCACGAGTAATGGGAACTGCGTGCCGCTATTTTGTCAATTTCGCTCGATGATTGTAACATGAACAATTCCTTACGTAAGGAAGGAATGCTCCCTATCATGTAGAATGAGAAAAAGATAAGAATGACGAATAACTTCCTGTTAAAAAATAATGAGGTGAGCATGATGGAAGAATCTACTTTAAAATTTTATGATGATCTTGCTGAAGGCTACCATCTTATTTATGAGGAGTGGACGAGAGCCATTTCTTGGCAAGGAGAGACATTAAGCAGAATCATCCGCTCCAAATTAACGACTTCGACTACCAAGGAGACCACACTATTGGACTGTTCCTGTGGGATTGGCACACAGGCAATAGGCTTGGCGAAACACGGGTTTAAAGTTACAGCTACAGATTTAAGTCCAATTTCCGTAGAAAGAGCCAAGATAGAAGCAGTATCTTACGGCGTTGAATTAACCGTTGGCGTTGCTGATTTTCGATCGTTGGACAAAGATATTTCTGGTATGTTTGATGTTGTGCTTTCTGCCGATAACGCAGTCCCTCACCTACTTACGGATGAAGATCTACTTAAGGCAGCCAGCAATATGTATGCAAAACTTCAAAATGAAGGTACCCTTTTGATTACATTACGGGATTACGATGAATTGGTAAAAACGAAGCCGAGAGCTACGGAACCTCGCATTTTCGATCAGGGTAAGCGCATTGTTTTTCAGGTTTGGGATTGGGAAGTAGAGTCAAATACGTATCTGACGAATCACTTTATCATGCAAGAAATTGACGGAGAATGGAAAACTAAGCATAATAAAACTAGATACAGAGCTTTGCTGCGTGAAGAATTTAGTCGTATGTTGAGT
>NZ_JBFTQB010000604.1:0-6397 GCF_056398785.1 Paenibacillus sp. 01T422
GCTGAGAGAGAGCAAGTAGAAAGCCTATTTGAACCGCATGCGCTGAATACGTTTACCACGGACTTCGGCAACTGGAATAGCCAGATTGAGACGGAAGGGGAAAGAGTCGAACGAATTATCCGTGAGTCTCAAGCCATCCGAGAACAGCAAGTGAGCAGAGAAGTTCCTGACCAAAGACCAGAGCCGATTACGGAGCGAAATCGCGATGAATGGTCGAGCTGGACGCATAAGGGGCCTTATGTAGAACMTGAAGTAGGCGCTAGATATGCCAAGTCAAGTGGCGCTCCTTGGATTCGTATTGCAACCTCGGTAGCGGGAGCTGTCGTGACGGGAGTTGCTTTCGGTTTTTTTGTCCTCTCCATGTTTTCACCATCTGATCGTACACCGACAGATTCAGCTACTGGCAAAAATACAATCGCTGTTCCTTCTGCTAACGTAGTGGCAGTTCCCTCGAAAGCGCCGGGCGGAGCTACGAAAACAGGCACAGATCAAGCTGCTAGCCTTCCTGCAACGGCTATTGCTGTAACGCCTGTTCAAATTCCGGCCAAATCCTACACGTTCCTGCAAAATGGGGTGTTCAGCTCCTTGCAAGGTGCACAAGCAATCCAGGATACGCTGAAGAAGAAAGGGCTGGCATCTGCCCTGGACAGTTCGGATAAGCTCCTAGCTGAAACGAAGCCGAGCGTGCTTTCAGACAGTTCTCTGCAAACGATTCACGCCTTTCACCAATCGCTGACGATGTTGTCTACAGCGCTAAATGAAGGTTTAAACGATGACTCCAAGCCTATTGTCCAAAAGATGACTTCCTCCTTGAACAGCGCTGTGCAATCGATGGATGAGTACAAGAAAAGTCCTTCCACAGCGATGCTCTGGCAGGCTCAAACTTCCATGATGCAGTACATTCTTGCACAGAAAGACCTGCTCAAGAAAATAAGCGCATCTTAATCTAAAAAAAACAGGTGTCTCCAAACTCATCTGAGCTTAGGGAGACACCTGTTTTTTATTTTGTGTAGTAACGATCTAACAGGGCAGCAATCTCTGCGCGTGTCATCGTTTGTTCGGGTTTGAACGAAGTATCCGTGATTCCGTTAATAATGCCTTTTTGTTTCAGCGCATAGATTGCTTTGGCGCTCCACAAGTCCGCCGGCACATCGTCAAATGTTACCTTAGGTGCTGTGTTTTGCCCAGTACTTTTTGCAGACAATTGGATGAGACGGTCGAAGATATAAGCGACTTCGCCACGAGTGATCGGTTGTTCAGGTCGAATCGTTCCATCGGCATAACCTTGAAGCAGCGTTAATTTTTGCGCCTTGGCGAAAACGGGGCTTGCCCAGTAAGAAACGGGCAGATCTTTGTACGTTTTGTCAGCCGACTGGCAGCTATATACCGCTGAAGTGACAGTTCCACTTGGGGTGCAAGCTGTTACTAGATTATCGAATGAAAATACCCGATCCATCAATGTGAGGAATTCCGCTCTTTTCAAAGCGCGATCCGGTTCATATCGATTGGCGATTCCATCTATGATGCCTTTGTTTTTCATGCGAAGAATGGATTCTCTTGCCCAATGCCCCAGGGAATCAGTGAATAATGGCGGCGTATAGCCCGCAATGCCGTTCGCGATACCAACAGCCATTTTCGCTCGTATGGCGTCACTCGCAAGCAAAGCTGCATCACTAGATTGGCTTAGGAAAGCTGTTTCCACAAGAATGCTTGGAATGCTACCCATTCTAGCTACATAAACCGCGCTTGGGACTAAGCCCAAATTCTTGGTGCCAGCTGCCGAAACCAAAGAATCCAAAACATGCTGGGCCAAGTCTTTGCTGTAGGGTGTCAACTGTTTCATTTTGTCGCTTGCAGGATAATCCTCTTGGGGGTAGTCGTTATCGTAGTAAAGCACCATGCTGCCTTTGGTAGTGCCGTTCGGATGCGCATTTGCGTGGACGGATACGAATAAATCCGCATGCAAGGCATCTGTGAAATTCACGCGCTCTGCGAGTGACCAATACGTGTCATCGGTTCTTGTCATGACGACTTCGTAGCCTCGCTTCGTTAGCTCGTCCCGCAGCTTTTGCGTGATGTCGAGGTTGACATCTTTTTCCTTCAAACCATTCACGCCTGAGGCACCGGGGTCGCTACCGCCATGACCGGCATCAAGAACAATTTTGTAGGCAAAAGCTTGGTAAGGAAACGCTATCGTAAGTATAAAAGAAAGTAGAACAAGTCTTTTAAGTAAAGTCATAGTTGAAGTACCTCCGATAATCTATCTTACTAGGATCAGCTAAGGATGTAAGCAGGTAAGAATCACCATCTGGCTACATTTTTAATGGAAAAAATTAGAGTGTGCCCGTATAATAGGGCTTGTACATAGAAGAGAGGATGACAGCGATGAAAAAAAACACATTTATATTAGTCACATTTTTAATCATCGGATTGATAACCGGGATTATAATCGGTCAGTTGCTGGCCCCTGTGCCTAGTATTCTTGGATTAGTGGGGGCGTTCCTCCTGTATCGCAAGCTGTAAAAGGTATTCAGTCCTATTCGGACATTATTATAAGCTAGGAGTTGTTTCTTTTGAGCAAATTACCAAACCACGAACAAAGATTAATTCTTGCTTCATCCTCGCCGCGAAGGCAGGAGCTGATTCAAGGACTTGGACTACCCTATATCATTCGGGTGAGCGACGCGGATGAGACCGTAGAAGGAAAAATAACTCCTTCAGAACTAGTAGAAGTTCTATCTATACGCAAAGCGTCAACGGTACGCGAGATGCTGGAGTCCAGTGAAAAGCACGGAATTATAGTAGGTTCTGATACGGTCGTTGTTCTTCAAAATGAGGTTCTTGGAAAGCCCGTGGATGAAGAGGACTCTTACCGGATGTTGAAAGGTCTGCAAAGCACGACGCATCAGGTGTACAGCGGGGTGGCTTGCATTGACGCAGCTACTGGGAAGCATGTGGTTTCGCATAGCGTAACGAATGTGAAGATGAAAGCTATGTCAGACGAGCAGATTCGTCGCTATATCGCGACAGGGGAGCCTAAGGATAAAGCGGGTTCATATGCGATTCAAGGGATTGGCGCCACGATCGTCGAATCGATTGAAGGGGACTATTTTACAGTTGTTGGATTGCCGCTTTCGTTGCTTAGTGATTTGTTGTTAAACTTCGATATTCAGGTCCTGTAATCTCTCTTTACCAAACGTTCACACATTGACTGTGCAATCTGTAACGGGTACAATGACAGTAGCAACATGACATCGCATTCTTCAGGGAGGATTGGCCATGAACAGCGAATTTACAATAGCCGTCCACAGTCTCGTATTTCTTGCAAATTTGCCTGATCATATGGCAACCAGTGAAGAAATTGCTACGAATGTATCCACACACTCTGCTCGTATACGCAAAGTTATGGGCTTTCTGCGAAAAGCAGGTTACGTTACAACCAAAGAAGGCATCGGGGGCGGATTCATTTTCTGCCGTAATCCGGATGATGTGACGCTCGGTGAAATTTATCGCTTAACTTGTCACGGTTCTTTGAAGCCAAGCTGGTGCTCCGGCGATGAGAAAAATAACGATTGTATCATTTCATCCAAGATGGATAAGTTGATGGGCAACGTTTTCGCTGACGCAGAGAAACAGATGGAATTATACTTCGATGGTTATACCATCGGCGGTATGCTGGAACGAATCAAAGCGTATGGATGCCCAGAATTGAATAATGAGCAGTTATCCTAGAAGCCCTCGGATCTTATAATCCGGGGGTTTTGTGTTGTTTTAAGACCCTTATCGCTATGAATGGGATACGGATAAGTAACACAACCTACAGATGGAAAGAGGGGAATTGATGGAAGTCACAAGTTTAATGCTGCGGGAAGTGCCGAACGAGGAAAGACCTAGAGAGCGAATGCTCCAATATGGAGCTGGGGCGTTAAGTCATGCCGAGCTTTTAGCAATTATTCTTCGCACAGGAACGGTTTCGGAGTCAGCGGTTCGTCTAGCAAGCCGCATCTTAAGCGAGTCCGGAGGATTGCGCAGCCTTGTGGACATGAGCAAAGATCAGCTTACGGAGATCAGAGGCATTGGTGATGCCAAAGCGTTGCAAATTCTTGCTGGTATCGAGCTTGGGCGCCGAATTGCCAAGAGCACTTTCTCGGAGCGGATAACAATTCGTTCACCGAAGGATATCGCTAATTTAATGAGTGAGGAGCTTCGTTATTTACAGAAGGAGCATTTTGTTTGTTTGTTTTTGAACACGAAAAATCATGTGCTTGCGCAAGAAACCCTCTCTATGGGCAGTTTGAATGCTTCCATCGTCCATCCTCGCGAAGTTTTCCGTGCAGCCATAAAAAGAAGCAGTGCGTCTATTGTTTGTGTACATAATCATCCTAGTGGAGATCCCACCCCAAGTCCGGAAGATATACAGCTAACCCACCGTTTGGTGGAAGCGGGAACTATTATTGGTATTGAAGTGTTGGATCATGTTATCATAGGTGATCAGAGATTCATAAGTTTGAAGGAAGAAGGCTTTATGTAATATAATAGGTTGGCAATAGGAAAGGAGTAACTGCCATGTTTGGAGGCTTTACGAAAGATCTAGGGATTGATTTGGGTACAGCGAATACACTGGTTTATGTAAAAGGCAGAGGAATAATCGTTAGAGAGCCATCGGTGGTTGCTCTACGTACGGATACGAAAACAATCGAGGCTGTCGGAGACGCAGCCAAAAAAATGATCGGCCGCACACCAGGCAACATTCGTGCGATTCGCCCGATGAAAGATGGCGTTATTGCCGATTTTGAAACGACAGCAACGATGATTCGCTACTTTTTGAGACAGGCTCAAAAGCAGCGCTGGTTATTCCAACGGCACCCTAATGTAATGGTTTGTGTGCCTTCTGGCATCACGGCCGTAGAGAAACGTGCGGTGGAAGACGCAACGAAACAAGCTGGAGCGCGTGAGGCTTATACGATTGAGGAGCCGTTTGCGGCAGCGATCGGCGCGGATCTCCCAGTATGGGAACCAACGGGAAGCATGGTCGTCGATATCGGAGGGGGAACCACAGAGGTTGCGGTTATCTCGCTTGGAGGCATTGTAACCAGCCGTTCCATTCGTATTGCTGGGGATGAAATGGACGAGGCCATCATTCAATACATTAAACGTACATACAATCTGATGATTGGGGAACGCACATCCGAGACGCTCAAGATGGAGATTGGTTCTGCACTTCCGATGGAGCAGCCGGAGACACTAGAGATCCGTGGACGTGACCTTGTTTCCGGTTTGCCGAAGACAATGAGCGTAACCTCCGATGAGATCACAGAATCATTGATGGATACGGTTAATGCGATCGTTGAAGCTGTGAAAGTCACGCTAGAGAAGTGTCCGCCCGAATTATCGGCGGATATTATGGACCGCGGGATTGTGTTAACCGGCGGTGGCGGTTTATTGCGCAACCTGGATCGCTTGCTTGCTAGGGAAACTGGCATGCCTGTTCTAGTTGCGGAGAATCCGCTTGATTGCGTAGCTATCGGGACAGGCCGCGCCTTGGAAAATATTCATTTATTTAAAAATAAATCAGGTTCACGCTATAAGCGTTAATATTCGTCAAGAATTCGTTAGAAGGTGCTCATTTTGTTCAAATTCATGGGAAACAAGAGGCTGATATTCCTGATGTTCGGTCTAGTCTGCTTCTTTATATTGATGGGATTAACGCTAGGAAACCGGGGACCGATGACGTGGCCGGAGAAATTCGTCAAAGACTCGGTATCGTGGACGCAAGGACTCTTCTACAAGCCCGCTGCGCAGGTAGCGGGTTTCTTCGAAGACATTCGGCAGCTTAGAGTCATCTATGAAGAAAATAAGACGCTGAAACTGACCTTGACGCAGTATGCGCGAGATACACAGCGTTTGAACGATCTGGAATCGCAAAACAAGCGCCTGATGGAAGATCTGGGCTTTACAGAACGACAGCGCCAAGCCAACGTCTACACGTATCGGATTGCCGAGGTTGTTACGGTGGACAACGATCCGTACAACAGCACAGTGACGATTAATTTGGGCGACAAGGACGGAATCAAAGAGAATATGGCGGTTATGACCGTTGACGGATTAGTCGGCAGAGTGAGTAAAGTGTTCGGCTTTCATTCCAATGTGCAACTGTTGAAAGATATCACGGATTCCGACAACAACTCCAAAGCGGTAGCGGTCACCGTGAAAGGCAATGAGAATCAACCATTCGGCATGATTGAGTCTTATGACAGCAATACTGGGGAACTTGTGATGAACAAGGTGGAACATGCGGACGACATGAAAGTCGGGGATACGATTATTACATCAGGTTTGGGGCAAGTCTTCCCTAAGGGTATCGAAGTAGGGACAATTTCCTCCATCGGCCCAGGGG
>NZ_JBFTQB010000605.1:0-8252 GCF_056398785.1 Paenibacillus sp. 01T422
GAATTGGTCAGCAGCAACTTCGACTGTACAACGCTCAATTGGTGAATAGCCTCATATAACCCTGTATGGCGTTCAAAACTCGACGAACCCTGAAGCATTTCCTTGCGCACCTGCTGAAATGCCTGCTGGCGCTTCGCTTCATCGACCCCGTACTTGACTGTAAAAATGCTGACCAAGCTCCATGCATCGCCGGCATAAATAGCTGGGATGTTTGTCAATTGACTAGGCTCAATCTTCACTTCTGCCCCGTACCAATCTTGATGCGGTACTTCCAATTGGTCCCCAAGCGTTTCCCGTGACCACGTATCTGTGCTTGGATGGTACCAATCGCCGATACTGCTTGTGTGCCGGCCTTCAAGCAACCGATCCATTTCTTCCAGCATTTCCTCCAAGCTAGCTGCGTAACTTCCCTCTTTAAATAACAGTTCCAAATATCGTTTATAGAAAGTCCCATCCTGATAAAGCGTACCGTCTAAGTCGAATAAAACGACTTCAATCTCATGCAGCCAATTCATCTGTTGTTCCTCCAGCATGTTTCTTTGTTGTTTTTTTACTTGAAAAATCTTAAGAGTCCAGCGTTGTTCTATCCTTTAAGCCCAGCTGAGGTAATCCCTTGATGAAACCAATGCTGCGCGACCAAGTACAGCAAGACAATAGGAGCAATTGTAAAAGTAGCTGCCGCCATCAAATGATGATAATTAGGCCCTTCTTCACTAACAAAATACAACAAACCTACTTGTAATGGCCTGAGGGATTCGCTTGATGTAATTAACAATGGCCAAAGTACTCCGTTCCATTTTCCAATAAAGGCAAGTAATGCTGTTGTAATTAAGGAAGGCAGCACGAGAGGCAGCAATACGGACCACAGATATCGACCACTCGACATGCCATCCACTTGAGCGGCTTCCCAATACTCTTTTTGCACAGATAGAAAAGCTTGTCTTAATAAAAATATCGTGAAGGCTTCCGCAAGAAACGGCAGCATCATCCCCATATAACTGTCATAGAAACCCTGCCCCCCGTTACCCGCCCAATCGTTACCGCCTGCAAAAGGGATATGCCGCATCGTTACGAAGTTAGGGACCAATGTAACATCATAGGGAATGAGCATGGTGATCACCACGAGCATAAAGATGAGATTACGACCACGAAATGTAAAATGTGTAATAGCAAACGCGATCGGCACACACRCGAGTAATTGGAGTGCAGTACCAACACCAGCGATAATCACCGTATTGACAAAATAGCGCTGAAAGGTAGATTCCGGTTTCAACCATGCTTCCGCGTAGTTCTTTAGGTGCCATACATCGGGCAGCCACGTTGGCGGCATGCGATTAATTTCCTCCGCGCTTTTGAGCGAGGTCAGAATCATCCATACGAATGGGAACACCACGCAGCAGGCTAACAATACCGTGCCAATCCACACGATCAACCATGTTATTTTGGAAGAACGGCTTGATCCTACTGAGCCAAACATGCTTTCATCCTCCATCCTGCATTAATGCATATAGTGAACCTTTTTCTCGCCGTACCGCAGCTGCAGCCAGGTTAATCCAAGCAAGAGTACGAATAATACCATCGAAACAGCCGATGCATAACCAACTTGACCATATACATAGAAACTTCTGAAAATATACAAGGGCAGTGACATTGTGGAACCTAATGGCCCACCTTCTCCACCTGAGAAAACATAGAAAGCATTAAACGATTCGAAAGCGCCAATTACCGATACAATGATGAGTAAAAACCAAGTTGGTGACAGCAGTGGTAACGTAATATGACGGATCGTATGCCAAGTCCTGGCTCCATCGATTCGTGCTGACTCCGTTAGATCATGCGGAATTTGCGTCAACCCTGACAAGAACACAATAATCTGAAAGCCTAGGCTGCCCCATATCGTGAACAACATGATCACACCAAGCGCCCAAGTCGGACCTGCGAATGCTGTTGGGATTGAAGAAGGCCAGTGTCCACCGAGAGACTGAATCAGCTTGAATAGAACTGGATCTGGGTCGGTTAGCCATTGCTGCGGCGTTCCTCCCATGTAGCGTACAGCCCAATTCGCGAGCCCTACGTTCGGATGGAAAATCCATTTAAATACAATTGCTGCTGCAACCTGTGAAGTAATGTACGGAAGGAAAAAAAGGACGCGCAGCAAAGCTCTGCCTTTCGTTATATGAAACAAGACATAGGCTACAAAAAATGAAAGCACAAGAGACAAGGGAATCGTGCCGATGGCATAAAATATGGTGACGATAAAGCCTTGTCCAACAGCACCAAGTTGTAAACCAACGGTTGGGTCTTWCACGACGAGGTCCTCAGTAAAAATACGAATGTAGTTATCAAATCCGACGAATCGCTCTGGCACATAACCCCACTTCCACAAACTCATCCACATGCCGAACAGAAGCGGCCAATAACGAAACAACAAAAGCAGAGCCAGCGCCGGAAGGGCATAACACAATCCCGTCCACGCTTCTAGTGTTTTTCTCCGGGAGCGCGACTTGACTCTTATATGCTCCCGCAATCTTGGATTAGGCTTGTTGTCATAAGCAGCAGCTTCTTTCGTTATCACTTAGCATCTCCTCTCTTATCTGCCTTTTGTTTGCCTTACTCCATTCATTGTAGCTAGCAAATGTTTGCTGGTAATTATAGATGCTTTAAGAAATTGTTGCCGATGTTACCGATGTTTACACAATTCGTTATTCACGATTGCAAGAACGGTCATCTTGTTGAGAACAACGGGCATATTAGGTGTTGTTTTGTTAAAAAAAGAAAGACTCTATTCCCTTTGTAAATTTAGGAATAGCGTCTTCAGGACGTACTAAACCCGAAAGCAATGCAGGTATCAGGGAATTGGGCAATAGATGAAGTAGATTCCGTTAATGCGTTCATTGAAGACCCGGATTTTGCGGCTCAACTACTTCAAACGGTAATACGGTAATCTATTCAGAAAACAGCAGCACTCTAGGACTTAATTTTCGTCCATGACCGCTGCTGTTTTTATTCCCCAAAAGGGAAAACTTGTCTTGGCAAATCCGCCAAAAGCCTATATTCTACTAGAAAGGTCGTCCCTTCTTCCTTTACACCAGCTTATTTATCAGCCATAATGAAGAGATGCAAACTATTAAAACCCTCTAGTTTATCTATGTTAGTCTAGTATGGAGAGGAAGCGCATTCATGTCGAAATCATCCTTAAAGTCATCCGTTGTGTCCAGCTTCCGAATGTCTTGGAACAGCTTCAAGTCGAGGCTTCTTCTTAAATATGCGTTATCTTACATACTGATGTTCCTCATTCCCTTAACTGGCGTTACGATTTTCATCTATGAAAACGCAATCAACGATTTGCGCAGAGAAATTGAACAGACGAACGTTAACCAACTCATTCAAGTTAAATTATCAATAGACGAACGAATGAGTGAACTGCAACAAATTACAAGCCGTATTGCTTATGACAAGCAGCTCACCTCCTACATGGTGCATCATCCGTACTATGAGTTGGAAGCGATCGACGCCTTGGGGAATTACAAGGTGAACAGCAGCATTCTGGAAGATTTGTTACTATACTTTCATAATGATGAGAATATTTACTCCTATCGCGGATTAACGAATGTGCATGTAGCATTCGGGGATATGTACCATTATAGTAACTGGACCAGCGACCAGATCTATAGCGATCTGAACAAGATCAAGCAGCCGATGATTCGCCCTGCCGAGAATGTAACCGTTAATTCGCGTAACGACTCCATGCTGACGATGCTTTTCCCGATCAAGCCGAATGATCTCTACCCCACGGCCACTGTCGTTTATATGGTAAATGAGGCGAAGCTGACTGGCGTTATGGATACCATACTCAGCAATTTTTCCGGTAGCAGCTACATTTTCAATCAGGATGGGCAGCTTCTTACCTCCAATAATCATGGAAACGCGCTTCCTGGACAGGCAGTGGGATCTTTGGCCTCTCTAGAGCCCGGCATACATAGCATGAAGCTAGACGGTGTCGAACACTCTGTCGTTTCGGTAAGATCCAAGGAAAACAATTGGAATTATGTCACTGAGCGCATGGTGGCGAGCGCCGGACTGGAATATCCACATGGACAAGGCTTATACGTCTCCCTCATCCTCGCCTGGGATGACAATTTCGAGGGCGGGGAGTCCTCGAACATTCGTCAGCATCTGCAGGAGATGTTCAACGAATTGGAATTTCCGAGCCTCCAAGCTCGCGTTTATGGCGTAGAATTTTCGACGAAGGATCAACTTGCCCTACTCGTCTCCGTCCCTGCGGATGCACAGGAGCCAGCCCAGAAGCGCATTGAGGATGTTGTCGAAGCAATCAAAGTCATGATCAACAACAACATCCAAATTATGCCTTATATCGGTGTCGGAATGCCCTATCCAGACCTCGCCTCGATCAACCAATCGTTTATCGAAGCTGCCACAGCGATAGATAATCGGATTCTGGGATCTAACGGGCGCGTGACTTACTTCGAGCAATTGCAGGATATGATAGCATCAACCTCTTCCGAAGCCTACTGGCTGCCGAAGAAGTCGATGCTTAAGCTGGAGCAAAGCTTGAAGCAGGGTAACGAAACGGTGGCTAATCAAGTGATCATTGATCTGATCGCCGAGATCAAGGAGGCCGCCGTTCCCGCTGCATTACTGCGCTGCATCTGCTTTGATCTCTTGAACTCTCTGCTCAAAACAGCCCATGAGTTAGGGGTCAGCGAAGTGTTCGCCGGCATTCACAACTTCTCCGTTTTCGAAACACTCGAGGATCTTGAGGACCKCTTAAGTTCCCTGGCAGTCAGCATCTGCCAGCAAGTCGAACGTAATACGGAAACAGAACAGCCTTCTTTAATTGAAGATATCGTCGCCTATGTGGATCAGAAGTTCGCCGACTACACGCTCAGTCTTGAGCATGTGGCGCTGAAATATTCCATCTCGATCTCCTACCTGAGCCGCAGCTTCAAAGAGAAAATAGGCCATAACTTTAYGCAATATATTTGGCAAAGAAGAATGGAAGAAGTCATTCGGCTGTTGATTAATACAACCGCTCCACTTAAGGATATCATTGAACAGGTCGGCTACCTGGATGCTCCGAACTTTATCCGTAAGTTTAAGAAAGAAACAGGCTATACGCCGGGACAATACCGCAAACTATACGCCTCTTCCAAAAAGGAGCAGGAATAACCTGCTCTCTGCGCAAGAAAAAAGGGCTGGATGACGGACCGGATCATCGAATCCTAAAAAAGGTATTCACAATGACCCTGATGTCCGGCAGCTAGAGGTCCACCGTTTCTCTGAAAAGCACACTTGCCACCTGTGGCAGGGCTACGGTCCGTTATTCGGCCACTTTCTGCAGGGCGCCAGGCCGGATCTGCTTGAGGTGACCGAGGAGCAGTGGGTTGGTCTTGCGGAGATGACGCCAAGGGAAGTCGTAGCGGACATTTTCTAATTTGATGCAAATAGTGCAGCAAATTTTCGTATTATCGATGGTTTCGGAGATAATCATGCATTTTGTACAGTTAATCATGCGAATGAAAGAAGACCATATGCAAAACGGGCAGCTTAATCCGGGTTACAATGTCCAAGTCGGAACAGAGAACCCATTCATCGTCGGCTGCAGCTTGCATCAGCGGCCAACCGATACCCGTTGGGACAGCCGTTTTAACTTATTGAGGTTCGTTAAGAATGTAATCCACTATCTCATCCAGAGGCACCGTGGCCAAGGCAATTGCCGTATCCGTCACCCCGTAGTAAATGTAGAGCAGTCCATCCTTCACGACATTACCTGTAGGGAAAATAACGTTCGGAATTTGGTAGCCGAATTTCTCATAATACGTTTCCGGCTCCATGATGAAGTTATGCGTACGTGCAATAACCTTCTCCGGGTTCTCCAGGTCCAGCAGCAGCGCTCCCACCCGGTATACAATCTCGTCATCTACACCGTGGTAGAGTACCAGCCAGCCCTTATCCGTTCTTACTGGCGGCGTGGAACCCCCGATTTTCCGCGATTCCCAAGCCGGATTCTCACCTTTGGCAAGCAGCTTCGGTTCTTCCCAGTGAATCAAGTCTTCTGAATACGTAATCCACATGGCCGCCTTCTCCGTGCCGTATTCTTGCCCTACGTATTCCTCAGGACGGCGCAGCATAACGAACTTGCCGTTAATTTTCTCCGGGAACAAAATGTTGTCGCGATCATTGATCTCCAGTGGAGTCGTATCCGCCACAAACTCCCAGTCGATCAGATTGGTCGACTTTGCAATCGAAGAACGAGTCCGCCAATGGACTTCCTGCTCCCCCCAACCGTCCGGATATGTCGGGATGGATCTCTCCGGTACACCGCGATTGGTCGGATAGTAGTTYATCGCGCACGGACGCAGAGCGTAGTTCATGTAGAACGTGCCATCGATTTTGACAACACGAGGGTCCTGTACGCTTCCGTAAGGGAAGCCGAGTTCGTCAGGGGTAAGAACAGGCTCGTCCTTCACATGAGTGAAATTCACGCCATCCTCGCTTTCCAGAAGACCAAGGAAGTTTTTACACGGGGTCAGGGAGCCAGCCGTGCGCTCAATCATGTAGAACTTGTCGTTGTCAATGATAACGGCCGGATTGAACACCGTTACTTTACGCCATTCGTAACCTCCCGGAACGACAATCGGGTTATTCGGATGTCTTGTAATTTTCATACTTATTGCCTCCTAAATTAGATGGATATACAGTAGCTGCAACTAGCTGCAACTAGCCTTTGACAGAACCAATCATAACGCCTTGTACGAAATAGCGCTGCAAGAACGGGTACACCACAACGATTGGCAAGGTGGACACGATGATGACCACATATTTCACAAGTGCGGCAATCTCGGCCTTGTTGTTCATCGCGATGGCCATATCGCCGCTGATCGCAGCACCTGTGGTCTCGGCCGTCATTTCTTGCAGGACGAGAATTTGGCGCAGCACCATTTGCAGCGGATATTTCGACTCGTCATTCAGGTAAATCAAGGCTGGGAAATAACTGTTCCAATGGCTCACGCCATAAAATAAGGCCATTACCGCAATAATCGGCGCTGATAATGGAATAATGATAAGCCCGAACAGCTTAAAGTTCGTACAGCCATCCATATAAGCAGCCTCATGAAGCTCCTTGGGGATGCTGGACTCAAAAAACGTGCGAGCCACGATGATATTCCACACCGAAGCGGCTACCGGCAATATGAGAGCTCCGATGGAGTTCATCAATCCAAGGTTTTTCACTAGCAAGTAGGTAGGAATGAGACCGCCATTGAAGAACATCGTCACCAGAAACATACCCATGAAAAACTTGCGGCCAACGAAGTCAGTTCGACTAAGCGCATAGGCCGCCGGAAGCGTAACGACAAGGTTTAGCAAAGTACCGATAAAGGTGTACAGAAGTGTATTGCCATAGCCCTTCCAAATCTTCATATTATCGAATACAAGCCCATAACCCTTGAAGTTAAGCCCCTTGGGAAACAGCCACATCTCACCAGTGCTTACATACTTGGGATCGCTCATCGAGGCGCTGATAATATACAACACGGGGTATAACACCACGATCAAAGCTAAGCTTAAAAACACATAGTTCATTATGAGAAAAATCCGGTCACCCTTCGTCTCCTTCACAGCAGTGGCAACAGCCATAGATTACTCCTCCCTTCTTCTTGTCTACCACAAGCTCGTTTGACTTGTGCGCTTGGCAATTTTGTTGACGCTAATCAGCAGGATAGCATTGACCAGCGAGTTGAACAGACCTACGGCTGTAGAGAAGCTGTATTGCGCGCTGACAAGCCCCGTACGATAGACAAATGTAGAAATCACGTCGGACGAATTTATGTTCAGCGGGTTTTGCAGCAGTAAGACTTTCTCATAACCCACGCCCAGAATATTACCCACATTCAGAATTAATAAAATGGTAATCGTCGGCACAATCGTCGGAAGATTAATATGGATGACTCGTTTGAAACGGCTCGCTCCATCCACGATGGCCGCCTCATGCAGCTGTGGATCTACGCCGGACAATGCCGCCAGATAGATAATCGTCCCCCAACCTGTGTTCTGCCATACACCCGAAAAGACATACACAGTCTTGAACCAGCTCGGGTCCGTCAAGAAAGCCGGTGCATGGATACCGAACAGCTCCATCAACTTCACGATGATTCCGCTTGATGGAGACAAGAAGGTAATAACCATCCCTGCCATGACGACAACAGAAATAAAATGCGGTGCATACGTAA
>NZ_JBFTQB010000606.1:0-4056 GCF_056398785.1 Paenibacillus sp. 01T422
CCATGATGGGGGGAACTTTTCTAGCCCCGGTTTATTTGCAAAGTATCCAAGGACTTAATGCGATGCAGACGGGAATTCTCTTGATGCCACAGTCGATTGCAATGGCGGTGATGATGGCTATCAGCGGGAAGTTGGTTGAGAAATTTGGGGTTGTGTCCATTTGTATTGCAGGTCTGGCTATACTCGGGATAACTACCGCGGAATTACATCTTCTGACGGCAGATACGCCGAATCATTGGCTGAATGCCTTATTAACGATCCGGGGAATTGGCATTGGCGTTTGCCTGATGCCGTTAACTTCGGCGGGAATGAACGCGGTGGCTCCGGAACAGATCAGTAACGCTTCGCCGCTTTCCAATGTTCTTCGTCAGGTAGCGGGATCGCTAGGAATTGCGATATTTACCGCTATTATGAGCAACCGTCAGATCGTGCATTACCAACACATTTCTGAAAGCGTAGCTGTGGATTCCGTTATGGCAAACAACACCGTATCCGCAATCACCGGGGAGATTTATACTTGGGCGGTAGATAGGGCAACGGCTACAGGCGCAGCAACTTCCTACCTTGCCGGTTTTATGCAGAAAGAAGCCTTCGTCAGGTCTATCGCAGATACTTTTTATATTTCAGCCCTACCGGCTTTTATATGTATTCCTTTCGTTCTATTTTTTATAAAAAGAAATAAGGCGCCAGTTGAAGTAAAAGAGTAACAGCCACGCATGTGGTGTAAGATCGAATGAATCGGGAGGCACAAGACAATGAAGAAGAGTTTATCCGTTATTATCAGCGTGTGCATGGCCTCTACCCTGTTATCTGCGGTAGCGCAAGGCGCCGCTTCTCCTAAATCCTCTGTAGATTTCAATGATTTGAATCCATTGGATGCTGGAACGAGAGCCAAATTTGATGCAATGATTGCTGCTGGGATTTTTGGTGGTGTAGGCGAGGGTGTGTTCGGTCTGCATGATAAAATGAATCGTGCCCAGTTCGCGAAGGCTGCCGCTTTGATTTTCAACTTGAAGGTGGACACTTCGCGTAGCACTTCCAGCTTCAGCGATGTGAGCGCTGCTGATCCTGCCAATGGCTATGCACTTCCATATATAGAAGCATTGAAAACAGCTAATCTGACTGATGGTTTTGGCGCAGGCACCTTTAATCCTGCAGGTGAGGTAACCAAAGAACAATTGGCCGCATTCTTGATCCGAGGTTTGCATAAAGAGGCTGAAGTGAAGTCGAATGCAGGGATGAATGATAGCACGGTATCCAGCTGGGCCCAGGGGTACGCCGATCTGGCTGTGCAAATGAATTTGCTGGATAACCAAGTTGACGGTAAGTTCGGCGGGATTTCTCCCGCAACCCGAGAACTGTTGGTTACTTCTTCTTATGAAGCGAAGCGTCAGTATGTACCTGTGACACCGGCTCCAGCTATAGTAGACCTCCCGGTAGAGGCGCTAACAGCTTACGATCTGGCAGAAAATACGCAGGCTCAAATCAAAAGTGTTACCCAAGAGAAATCGTCAGATGGCTGGAGAGTAGGAGTTGTTATTACATTAAATAACACATCAGGATCTACAACTCGAATACCAGATTATGAGCTGCGCATCCGAACTACGGAAGGCACAGTCTATACCCTCCAAGCGAGTGCAAGCAATGCTTCCTCCATACTTCCTCAGGGTAGTGTGACTTTAAGTTATATGACAGATATAGGTGTGAACAAAGATGTCCAGTTGACGAGCCTTCTGTGGGTAAAAGTTGATCAAAAAGTATATCCTAAGCTAGAAACGCCATTAGCGGATGCTAATATCAGCTCCATTGTATGGCGTGGCAAAGACGCCAAAATAGATGATCCAACCCGATTAGGCGATTGGGGAACCCGTTTCTCCCTGCCTGGCATCAATTCCAGCCTGAAATATTCAGCGGTGAAGATGTCTAAGCAATTTACGGGTCAAACACCAAGTTATATCGTGGAAGTTCAAGCGGAAAACCAGGGAAGTTATGCAGAGACAATACCGGACTTTACCTTAAGCGGGAAATCGGAGGGGCAATCCTTCATTGGCAAAAGGGTGGAGGAGGGTCCAATAAGCCTTGATCCAGGAGGCAAGAAGTCCATTCATTATGCGATAACAACGGATACGAATACGACATTGGAAGCTCTCTATGTTCTTTCATCTGAAAACTTCTTGAAACAAGGGCAGACGGCACCGATTCAATATTTCACAGGGCGCATAGGATTCCGATTCCCTGCGAACGAAGGTGCTGTTGCAGGACCGGGCGTAAGCCGTTATGATTTCGGTATGCCGATGGATTTTACGCGAATGAACGATACGATTAATCCGAATTTGACTGTTTCCCTGGAAGAGCTGCACGTAACAGATAATCAAGAAACGGGAAATAAAACGGGAGTAGCTAAATTTAAACTTTTTAATAAAAGTGATAAACCCATTCCGGTTCCGGCTTTTGGAGCTGAATTAGCAGGTAAAGATGGCAATGCGTACGCAGGAAAACGTCAGACTGTAAGCACCACTGATATAGCTCCAGGAACAGGGATCGTCGTCAGCTACGGGTTCACACTTCCAGCCACGGACCATAGTGAGCTATTCCAATTGAATGTGCAAGAAGTGTTATCAAATTCGGCCTACAAATCTACGATCGCCAGCTATCCTGTAAGCGTTCAGACGGATAACAATCATAACAACATCTCTTTGTATCCATTCAAACTAAACTTGAAAAGCTGGACTTTATCGCAGCTGACTGCGATGGGGACAACTGGATTCTCATACACGTATAAATTAAGTTTGGATATGGACATGGAACGGGAATCCACAGTGGTCCTCGACAATACCTTCTCCAAGCTGAAATTTGAGTTAGTTGATTCTTTAGGACGTTCTCTAGGCTCGAGTTCCTTTCCTTTTACCGGGTCAAGCCGTTTGGTCAGCGGTAACCAAATCCTAACCTTCAGCAATCTTACTCAAGACCAGATTCAATCCAATATATCGATTAGAGTTTACGAAACCATCACGACGCCAACTGGTGAAGTGGATAGGCTCATTGCCGAATTGAAATAAACTTGCAGAAGAGGTAGTCCCATACGTCATGGAAATGACGAAGGGATTGCCTCTTTTTGTGTTGGCTAGGCGAGCCCATGGATGCCACGATCTAAGTAGGGGAACTACATTCCCTTATTTAGCGAAAAACGACTATTCTGGGGAGAGTGGGGGAACTACAGGTCCTTATTTCACCCGGAATAGCAGAGTTTCCAGCAACTCTGGCGAAATAGAGGACCACAGTTCCCCTTCCTCCACTCTAATGTTGTTTTCGGCAAAATAGTGCCCCGTAGTTCCCCTCCCAATTGATCCTCCAAGCAGCGCGCGTTGTAGCCGACGCATGGCGGCGGTCTCAAACCCATTGTCCACAAGGTTGACATTTGAATATAACCCAATTTTTGTCTTCATAGAAACGACATATAAATCAAAAGAATTGCCTTTAAATGACATTGATAATCATTTTCACTGTAGTATAATAAAGACATCGTAATAATGATAATCATTATCAATATAAAGAAGAAGGTGGATGAGAGTATGTCATCATTAGTAATTAAAGATCGTGGGGAAGCGTTAACCCTGAAATTCTCTGAGCTTCGCAACTATCACGGAAATTTGGCTTTAATGGCGATTGGAGTAGGCTTCCGTGCTGTAAAGGCAGCATTGCAAGAATTATACGGAGAAGAATCTGCGGAGCGGAGCACGCTCACCGTACGCTCCGGTCATGCTGGCCCGGGCTTTCGCGATGCCTTCGAATACACGACACGTGCTGTAACTCGCGGAGCCTACATCGTCGATGTAGATTATCCTGTAGCCCAATATGACCCGCACCGGGCGCAATCGTATGCATTTGTCATTTCTGATTCGCAAGGGGCTTCCGTAGAAGTGGCACTGAAAGAGAACTTCCTGCCGGCAGTTTTCTATGATTATTTGAAAAAAGGAAGAGAAGGCACTATGACCCCCGAGGACAAAGCGGCCAATGAAAAGTTGAAGGCGGACTTATGTGAGAAAGCCCTTGCAC